>NZ_BCBI01000098.1:0-12624 GCF_001320565.1 Pseudomonas sp. NBRC 111132 | reverse complement strand
GATCAACAGCGGGGGCTTCTCTACCACCGGCTCATCCGCCAGCCATTTGTACATCACCAGGCAGTCCACCAGCCCCAGGCGGGCATGGCGATAGGCCTTGGGCAAGCGGCCAACGGTCTCGAAGCCCAGCTTGTGCCAAAGCG
This sequence comes from Pseudomonas sp. NBRC 111132, assembly GCF_001320565.1. NCBI lineage: Bacteria > Pseudomonadati > Pseudomonadota > Gammaproteobacteria > Pseudomonadales > Pseudomonadaceae > Pseudomonas > Pseudomonas sp. NBRC 111132. Next base: position 12,481 of record NZ_BCBI01000098.1, on the reverse strand, counting down.
CCACGGCCACTTCATTGCTGGCCACCACCGAGTTGAACTGCAGGGCCAGAAAACCTTCCTGGCGCGCCAGCTTCTGCGAGTGTTCGCACATCAGGCGCGCCACGCCCCGGCCGCGCGCCTGTTCGCAGACCATGTAGCCGCAATTGCCCACATGTGCGCCAGGCCCGGCAGCATTGGCCTTGAGGTAGTAGGAACCCAGCAGCTCGCCATCTTCTTCAGCCAGCAACGTATGCAAGGGCAGCTCCAGCCACAGCTGGCGAGCCTGTTCGACGCTCAGGGCTGGCTCGAAGGCGTAGGTTTCACGGGCCTGGACAATGGCTTGGAAGGTAGGCCAGAAACGGTCGAAGTCTTCGGGCGTCATGGGGCGAATGTGGATCATGCGGGTTCCTGCGCGGGCTAAGCCGCCCAGTCTGGGTGGCGCGGCGCCGTCGCGCAAGGGCGGCGACGCCGTTTGTGCTCAACCGTTGGCCTTGCCCACCGCGTCCATGGCACGCGCTGAGTAGACCAGTGCGGCCCCAGCATTCATCGCCACCGCTACGCCAAGCGCTTCGGCAATTTCCTCGCGGCTGGCGCCATGCTTGACCGCCTGTTGCGAATGCACGGCGATGCAGCCGTCGCAGCGGGTGGTCACGGCCACGGCCAGGGAGATCAGCTCGCGGGTCTTGGCGTCCAGGTGGTTGGTCTTGGCCCCAGCACCGCTGGCGGTCACATAACCGGCCACGGTGTCGGGTGAGAGTTGCTTGAGATCGCCGATGCCGGCCATCAACTGCTTACGGTAGGCGTCCCAGTCCATCATGCTCATCGTCTTCACCTTGGGGGGGTTGCGAGTGGAGCTTTCAGGCTAGTCGAAGAGTGGCAAGTGCGAGGCTTGTACTTTGGTGGTCATGCAGTGGGCCTTTGGCAGCGGGCTTGCACCAAGCCCGCGCCTACACGGTTCAGATGTAGATGAACACCAGCACCAACGCTGCGACCACTGCCCATTTCTCCAGGTAGTAACGCATGCGGTTGCGCTTCTTCAGCGCCTTGCCACGCTCGCGGATCTTGTAGATGCGGGTGAACAGGCGGTTGATGCCCCCGGTCTTGTCGCTGGCATCGTTGGGCGCAGCGGCGGCGGCCATGACATTTCGGCTGAACCAGCGGTTGAACGCGGTTGCCCAGCGGTACTTGAGCGGGCGTTCGACGTCGCAGAACAGGATGATGCGGTTATGCTCGGTGGTGTTGGCCGCGTAGTGGATGTAGGTTTCGTCGAAGATCACCCCCTCGCCATCGCGCCACGAGTACTTCTCGCCGTCCACGTCGATGTAGCAGCCGTCGTCGTTCGGCGTGTCCAGGCCAAGATGATAGCGGTACGAGCCCGCATACGGGTCACGGTGGCGCACCAGCTTGGCACCCGGCGGCAGGGTGGCGAACATGGCAGCCTTGACTGTGCCGATACCTTGCAACAGCTCGGTGGTGCGTGGGCACAGCGCCATCGCCGACGGGTGGCTCTCGCCGTACCACTTCAGGTAGAAGCGCTTCCAGCCGGTTTTGAAGAACGAGTTGAAACCGACGTCATCGTAATTGTCGGACTTCTTGATTTCGCCTACGTGCAGCAGCTGGCGGCCTTCCTCGCGGATCTCCTGCCAGTGGTCCTGCAGCGGTTTCAGTTCGGGAAAAGCCTCGACCGGCAGGTAAGGCTTGGCCGGGTGTTTGGAAAACAGGTACAGAAAGCTGTTGACCGGGGCCAGGAAACTGGAGTGGTCGCCCAGCTGACGCGTCAGCTTGTGGCGAACCCGACCGCGCAGGTGAACATAGGCGATCGAGAAGACGAAGATAAGTACGAGTGCAATTTTCATGGACGTTTACTTGTCGAAAAATGGCCATGCGCCATGGCATAAGCTCGCCAGCATAAACAATCATGGGGGCAGTTTGTACTTATTGTTACGAAACGGTGGGGCGACATTGGTGTAATGCCCTACAGTCTTGCGCAAACGTTTCATGTCAGGGAGTTTGTATGGTTCAGGATATACGCCCCAGCGGTAGCCCGTTCAAACGGCTGTTCTTCGCCTTGCCGGTCAGCGATGCCCAGCGCAGTGCTCTGGCCCAATGGCGCCGGGGCCTGAGCCTGCGCAGCGGCAAACCGGTGCCGGCAGCCAACTTCCACGTCACGCTGCTGTTCCTCGGTGATGTGGACGCCGCCCAGCTGCCAGCGATCTGCGCGGCGGTCGATCAACTGGCGCTGCCGGCCACGGCGCCGCGGCTGTTGCTCGACCGTTTGCAGGTGTGGCAGCGGGCCGGGGCCCTGGTGCTGGAGGCACAGCAGACACCGCCGGCCCTGTTGCACCTGGTGTACGGCTTGCAGCAGGCGCTGCTGCCGCTGGGGGTGGAGGCGGCCAGCCGTGAGTATCGGCCGCACCTGACGCTGTCCAGGGACTACCACGGCCAGCCACCCGAGGCCAGCAGCGCGCCGGAGTTCTACCTCACCGCGCGACACTTCACGCTTTACGAGTCGCGCAAGGGCGCCTACTGGCCATTGGCGCAGTGGCCGCTGGCGCAATGACCTGGGGTTAGAGCTCTGGGGTGTACTTGACCGTCAACAGGAAGTTACGCGGCTCGCCATAGTTGTTGCTGCCATTGAGCTGGTTGAAGCCTGCGACCCAGTACTTCTTGTCGAACAGGTTGTTGGCGTTGACGGCAACGTTCACTTCCGGGGTCAGCTGATAGGCCAGGCGCGCGCTCCACACCGTATAGCCCGGCACGGTGTAGGTGCGCTCGTAACCCAGGGTATGGCTTTGGGTGGTGAAGCCAAGGCCTGTACTCCAGCGCTGGCCGTCCAGTGGCAGCGTGTAATCGGCCCAGGCGCGCAGCATGTGTTTGGGTGTCCACTGGCTGAATGTGCGGCCTTTGTCGACAGGGTCTTCAAGGAATTTGGTGGTGTTGTAGGTGTAGCCTGCGAACAATTGCAGGCCACTCAGCACTTCACCGCTGATCTCGGCTTCGACACCCTGGCTGCGTACCTTGCCCGACGCTGTTGAACAGTACCAGTCATCGCAGGCGAACCCCGAGGTTGTATCGGTGACCGCGCGGTTTTCCTGATCGTAGCGGAACAGCGCGATCGAAGCGTTGACCCGGCCGTCAAGCAGTTCGCCCTTGAGGCCCGTTTCGTAGTTGCTGCCAATCACCGGTTTGAGCGGTGTATTGCCAACGGCGCGTTCGGTTTGCGGTACGAAGACGTCTGTGTAGCTTGCGTACCAGGCCCATTCGCGGGTCAGGTCGTAGACAAAACCTGCATACGGGGTGACCTCACCCGTTTCGGTCATGCGGCTGGTGGGGTTGACCTGGCCCGGGTTCAGCCCGCGGTACGTGGTGCTTGCGTAGCTGTAGTCGAACCAGCTGACGCGTGACCCGAGAATCAGCGTCAACCTGTCGGTCGGTTTGACGCGCCAGGCACCGTACAGTCCTTTCTGGCGAATATCATAGCCACTGCTTTCGTGGCGCCCGAAGGGCGCGGCAAGCAGGCTGTCACGGCTAGGCTCGGGGCGGTCATGGTCGATGTCGAAGATGCTGTCATTGCCACCAAAGGTGCGCCAGTAACCATCATCGCTGGTGAGCTTGGAGTAGTTGCCGCCAAAGGTCACTTCATGTGCTACGGGGCCTGTGTCGAAGTGGCCGACCACGTTCATGTCCAGGCCCAGCTTGGTGGAATGGAAGTCGGTGATCCAGTCTGCATACTCGATGCCACTGCCGTCAGGCTCAAGGCCTTCACCGACGGTCTGGGTGCGCTGGTGGGTCGACGTGTTGGTCTCGTCCATGCGCACTGCAGCGGCCTTGAAAGCCCAGTCCTCGTTGAAACGGTGCTCCAGGTCCAGGTAATAGGTGGTGACGTCGGTCTCGGCACGGCTCCAGCGAGCGCCGGTGTAGGTCGAGCGCGGTACGTCGACCGGCTTGCCCGTGGCGTAGCGGGGGATACCCCGCAGCATCGGTCGCGACTGCTGGCGGTTATAGCTGATGCCAGCACCCACGGTAGTGGCGTCATTCAGGTCGATGTCCAGCGCGCCGTACAACGAATGCGATTTGCTCCACTGGTAGTCGATGAAGCTGTCGCTTTGGTCTTCGTCGGCCACGAGCCGTCCGCGTACACGGCCATCGGCGGTCAACGGGCCGCCGGCGTCAAGCTGCAGGCCGTAATGGTCCCAGGAGCCAGCTTTGCCGGTGAGGGTAACGGTCGGGGTTGCCTGGCCGCGCTTGCGCACCAGGTTGATCGCGCCGCCGGGGCTACCTGTGCCCTGCAGCAGGCCTGAAGCACCGCGCAGGATCTCCACTCGGTCGAAGAACACCAGGTCTTGGGTTGCCCAGTTGCCCAGCGAATAGTTGTTTCGCGGAATCGGCACACCGTCGTACTGCCAGTCATCGATCTGGAAACCACGCGAGGTCACCACCACGCCAGGGCCAATGCCCTGCGCGCCGACAATGCCCGTGGTGTGGTTGAGCGCGTCCTGCAAATCGGTGATGCCCTGGTCATCCAGTTGCTTGCGCGTGATGACGGTGACCGACTGGGGGATCTCCTTGAGAGTGTGCGTGCCTTTGCCGAGGGTCACCGCACGGGCGGCATAGGAACCTGTGCCTTCGCTGGTTGCATCCACGTAGTTGTCGGTGATGCTGGTGCTGCCCAGCTCCATGACGTCGCCGCCCAGGCTGGCGGGGGCGACACTGAAATGCCCCTCGCTGGAAACCCGCAGCTGCAGGCCGCTGCCGGCCAGAGCAGCTTGCATGGCCTGTTCGGCACTCATCTGGCCGACCACGGCAGGTGCTTGCTTGCCGCGCACCAGTGCAGGCTCCAGCGCGATGATGTGGCCGCTTTGGCTGGCGATGCGGTTGAGCGTTTGAGCCAGGCTGGCGGGCGGCAGGTCGAACATCTGGGTTTGCGCCTGGGCTAGCACGTTGAAGCTGGCCAAGGCGGCGACCAGAGGCAGGGCGCGGGGCAAGGGGTTGTACACGGATTACTCCCGAATGAAGTGGCTGTCAGGAGGTATGTGGGACGAACAAAAAAAACTTGCCACCATTGCGAATGATTTTGATAAATATTTTTATCAAGAGGTTTTCAGGTCGATCAGCATCAGCCACGGGCCATAGCGTTCCACGCTGATTGGCAGCGCTTCGGCCAACGCCTTCAACGCCTGTTGTGGCTGGTCCAGAGGAAATACGCCTTGTACCCGCAGACCGCGTGCCGCGGGGGCGAGCCGAATGTAGCCACGCTGGTAGGGGCGCAGCGCGTCGACCACCTCATGCAGGGGCTGGTCGAGGACTTCCAGGCGGCCCTCCAGCCATGCAGCGCGTTGCTGTTGTTCGCCCGTCAGCCGTTCGAGGGTGTTACTGCGCAGCAGCGCGGCCTGCCCTTGCTGCAGCTCGGCCCATTGGCCATCGGCCAAACTGGCGCGGACACTGTGCTGCAGTACCACCACCCGGGTGGCATCTTCCTCCTGGCTGACCAGAAAGCGCGTTCCCAACGCCTGCACTTGCCCTTGCGCGGTGCGCACTCGCAGGGGACGCAGCGGGTCGCGCGCGACCTGGATCAGCAACTCACCGTGACGCAGCACCACAAGACGCTGCCCGGCATCGAACTGCACGTCGACCGCACTGGCGCTGTTCAGGCTCAGGCGACTGCCGTCCGCCAAAGTGAAGCTGCGTCGCTCGCCACGGCCTGTGTGCAAGTCGGCCAGCCAGCCTTGGGCAGTGTCACTGCGCCATCCACCCCACAGCGCCGTGCCCAACAGCCCCAGGCTTGCCATGGCGCCCAGTACGTCACGCCGTGAGCGAGTCGGCTGCATCAGCAATCGGCGCGCCTCTGCGGCTTGGCCAGGGGCCCGTTGATCGAGGGCGTGCAATGCGGCGAGCGGATGGCCAAGGCGTTGTTCCAGTCGGTTCCAGGCCTGTTGATGAGCGGGGTCCTGCTGCAGCCAGAGCCTGACCCGTTGCAGCAGCGCTGCATCAGGCGTAGCGGCCCTGAGCTCGACCATCCAGTCGATGGCCTGCTCGCTGACCCGGTCGAGGGCTGGCCTGCTCATGCCTGCACCTCGCACAGGTAACATTGGCGAAGCGCCTGTTTCATGTAGCGGCTGACCGAGCGCTCGCTGATCTGCAGCTTTGCGGCGATGTCGGCGTAGTGCATGCCGTCGAGCTGGCTATAGAGGAAGGTGGCTTTGACGACCGCTGGCAAGCCGTCCAGTGCCTGATCGATGGTCACCAGGGCCTCGATCAGCAGCAGCTGCTCCTCGGCCGATGGCGCTACGGCCTCCGGCAGCCGCGCCAGATGTTCCAGATAGGCGTGCTCGAGCTGGCGACGACGGTGGCGGTCGAAGATCAGCCGGCGAGCAATGATGGTGAGGTAGGCGCGAGGCTGCTGAATGCTGTCTGGATCGACACGCGCGCCGAGCATCTGGCAGAACGTTTCGGCCGCGGTATCCTCGGCGTCGGCGTGGTTACGCAGGCGTTTGTGGATATGCTGGAGCAACCAGCGATGGTGGTCGCTGAAGAAAAAGCCCAGTTTACGGGTCGATGTGCTGTCCAACGCCTGGTATCCGGTCGTGAGTGAAAATCGTTCTCAATAGTAGCTGGGTCGTTTGATTTCCTGCAATGGGAAGGCACTCTCGTAGGGATCAGGCAGCGGCCTGAGATTCGGCAAACAGCGTTTTGCCCAAGGCGTTGGCGTGCTGCAAATGGCGAACCTGGCTGGGGCCTTCGCTGTCGTCCAGCAAGGTCGAACCCAGTACTTCGGCGCCGCAGTAGTCGAAGATGCCGTGCTCGATCTGCACGCGCATGGCCTCGGCATAGCCATGCCGATCGAAGGTACCGCTGTCGGCGCCGGCAACACCGACCAGGTGCACCTTCATGCCGCGCAGCTTCTTGACGCTAACGCCCCCTTCGTAGTCGAACGCCCAACCATTGCTGAATACCCGCTCGACCCAGCCTTTGAGCAAAGCCGGCAACGACCACCAATAGATGGGGAAAACCAGTACCAGGGCATCGGCGCGGTCGATGCGCGCCTGCTCCTTCAGTACGTCAGCCGGTGGCGCTGCCTGGCGGCGGTGCACCGCGTGATCGGCCAGGCCAAAGCGTGGGTCGAAACCTTCACTGGCCAGGTCGGCGATTTCGCCAGTGTGCCCAGCACTGGCAAGGCCTTCGGCGACTTGGCGGGCAAGGGCGTGAGTGAGGGATTGCGGGTCGTGATGACCGACGACGATCAAGGCGTGCATGGTGGGTTCTCCAAGACGGGATGCGGAATGACCCTGAGCGCTATATACTCGAGGTAAGTTACGTTCAGTAAGTTACTTTTGGTAGGTAAGCAATGTCAAGCGACGATCGCACCCCGGTGCGTAAACGGCTGAACCGCGACGAACGCCGCAGGCAGTTGCTGGATGTGGCCTGGCAACTGGTGGGTGTGGAGGGGACGGATGCCCTGAGCCTGGGGCGCCTGGCCGAACAGGCTGGGGTAACCAAGCCGGTGGTCTATGACCATTTCGATACCCGCACCGGGCTGCTGGTGGCGCTGTACCAGGAATACGATGCGCGTCAGTCGCAGATGCTGGCGCAGGCCCTGGCCAACTGCGAAGACAGCCTGGTCAGCCGAGCCCAGGTGATTGCCGAGGCCTACGTGGACTGCGTGATGAGCCAGGGCCGGGAAATACCGGGTGTGTCGGCAGCGCTGGCCGGGTCGCCGGAAATGGAAGCGCTGAAACGGGCGTATGAGCAGCCGTTTCTGGACAAGTGCCGCGAAGCGTTGGCCGGTTTTTCGCCCAGCGGCAATGTGGGGGTTGCCGGCATGCGCCTGCTGGTGGGGGCGGCGGATGCGCTGTCCCAGGCGGCTGCAGCAGGGGAGTTGGAGGCCGGGCAGGCCAAGGCCGAGCTCAAGGCCGCAATTATCGCTATGGTAGAGCGGCAGTGAAGGCCTGAGTTCGTGGGGGGGCGCAAAGCGGCCACGAGGCCCATCCCGTCAAACTGGCAAGCTCTGGTACGGCAGTTCATCCCCTGGGCTGCGCTCGAACTGGCGCTTGTACTCGCGGCTGAACTGCGACGTGCTCTGATAGCCCACCCGGTGCGCGGCCTGCGCCACCCCCAGGCCTTCGCCAATCAGCATCTGCTGCGCTTTCAGCAGGCGTAAACGCTTCAAGTACTGCATCGGCGCCATGTCGGTGCAGCGCTTGAAGTGTTCATGGAAGGTAGAAACACTCATGTTGGCCCGCGTGGCCAGTGCCTCCACGCTCAGCGGCTCGGCGTAGTGCTCGCGCAGGTGGGTGAGGGCTGCGCCGATGCGGGCGAAGTGCCCCTGTTGCTCCACCAGTGCTCGCAACACACCGGCCTGCGGGCCGCGCAGCGCGGTATACAGCACCTCGCGTACGCGCCCCGGGCCCAGCACCTTGGCGTCCAGCGGGTCCTGCAGGCAATGCAGCAGCCGTTCCACACTGTCGCGCATTGGCGCATCCAGTGCTGCCGAGGTCATCGATTGCGGTGTTTGGGCCTGTACTGCAGCGTCCGGCACCATGTCCATGCTCTGCACCAGTTCACCCAGCACGCCACGGTCGATGTCCACCGCCACGCCCAGCAATGGCGCGTCAGGGGTGGCGAAGGTTTCGCACATGAACGGCACCGACAACGCCTGCACCAGGTAATGCCCGGCGCCGTACTCCAGAGTGCGTGGCCCCAGCCGCGCCAGCTTGCTGCCCTGGGCCAGGATCATCAGGCTGGGTTCGTAGATCTGTGGGCTGCTGGCGACATAGTGGTCCCAGCTCAGCACCTGCACCTGGGGCAGGCGTGTAGGTACGAAGCCCGGGCGTGTGGCGAGGGTGCGGATGAGCGCGCAGAGCGGCGCATTGGCGTCGACGTGGCGGGTCAGTTGCATGGTGAACCAAGGGCAGAGAATCAGACAGCTTAATCATCGCAGACTGGTGGCGTGGCGCTAGATGCTGGGTGGCATCTTCGGAGGATCAGGCATGCATGCCGGAGAATCAGCCGTGGGCGAGGCGGCAGGCGACGCGCAGAATGCGCCGCCTGAATCGTTTCACTTAAATGCGAGGTCCTGCATGTACACCGCCATCGGCTACGCCGCCCAAACCCCCACCAGCCCCCTGGCCCCCATGACCTTCGAGCGCCGCAGCCCGCGCCCGGACGACGTCGCCATCGAGATCCTGTACTGCGGTGTGTGCCACTCCGACATCCATCAGGCGCGCAACGAATGGGGCATTGCCGTGTACCCGCTGATGCCTGGCCACGAGATCATCGGCCGGGTTACAGCGGTGGGCGACAACGTCACTGCGCACAAGGTCGGTGACCTGGTCGGCGTCGGCTGCATGGTCGATTCGTGCCGCACCTGTGAAGCCTGCGCCAAGGACCTGGAGCAATATTGCCTGGAAGGCCCGACCATGACCTACGCCACCCCGGACCGGGTCGATGGCAGCAACACCATGGGCGGTTACTCCAGCAGCATCGTGGTCAGCGAGCATTTCGTGGTACGCATCCCGGCCGGCATGGACCTGCCCAGCGCTGCACCTATTCTGTGCGCCGGCATTACCACTTACTCGCCACTCAAACATCACGGCGTCGGCCCGGGCCACAAGGTCGGCATCCTCGGCATGGGCGGCCTGGGCCACATGGGTATCAAGCTTGCCAAGGCCCTGGGTGCGCAAGTGACCTTGTTCACTCGCTCCCAGGCCAAGGCCGAGGAAGCCCGCCGCCAGGGTGCCGACCATGTGATCGTGTCCACCGATGTCGAGCAGATGCGCGCCGCTGCTGGCCGCTTCGATTTCCTGCTCGATACCATTCCGGTGCAGCACGACCTCAACCCGTACCTGGAAACCCTGAAGTTCGATGGCGTGCACATCCTGGTCGGGCTGATCGAACCGATCGACCCGGCGGTGCATGCAGCCAACCTGGTGATGAAGCGCCGAGTACTGGCGGGGTCGTTGATCGGTGGCATCGCCGAGACCCAGGAAGTGCTGGACTTTTGCGCTGAGCACGGTATCCGTTGCGATATCGAGATGCTGGATATCCGCAATATCAACCAGGCGTATGAGCGGATGATCGCCGGTGACGTGAAGTACCGGTTCGTGATCGACATGGCCACGTTGCAGGGCTGATCGATCGGTTGCCTGTACTGGCCTATTCGCGGGGGCACCCGCGAGGAGGCCAGTACAGGCAACATGAATGATCGGTCTTTTACCAGACCATCGCCTTGTCCCAACCCTTCCAGAACAACCACCGCCGCACTTCGCCGTGTGCTCCGGTACCGATCTGCCACTCGGGCCGCCCGCTCTCCAGCGCAATTACCGACACAACCCCCGCATGGCTTGCCGCCACCAGTGTTCGCCCGTCGGCACTGATGTCCATCGCACTGATGGTCGACCCCAGGTAGTGCTGCCAATGCTCCTCGCCATCTTCGCCAAATGCCCGCAGGTACCCGTAGGCATCACCCACGATGTACTCGCCATCGCGCGCCACCCCGGCGTACACCCGTGCGCCATCCTGCACCAGCGGGGTGCGTGGGTCCTGGCTGTAGTAGTCGGTATCCAGGCCGGGCAAGTCCGCCACCCTGACCGCCAGTGTGGCGCCGCTGTAGAAATGGCAGGCATTGACGATTAACTGGTCACCGGTGCGGTTGAACAAAGCAAAGTGCGGGTATTCGCTGCCTGGGCCGATGTGTGCCAGCGGCCTGAGCTGATCGTCGAGGACCCGGTGCCGGCTGCCTTGCTCACCCACCACGATCAAGCGGCCATCTGCCGACACCGCGCCATGCTCCATGCTCAGCCCCAGGTTGATGTCGTCTGGCTCGGTACCTTCGGCCAGCTCATCGAGCACGCGCGTCTGCTGCGGCAGCAGGCGCGTTGCACCTTGACCGGCCAGCACGAAGATACCTTCGGCACTCACCAGCAGCACGCGTTGGCCGTCCGGGAAGGGGATAAGCGCGGTGGGTGTGGGCGGCAGGTCGAACGGCTCGAACGGGTAGCCCGGCGGCAACCCCTCCAGCCCGGTTGGCCAGGCCAGACGGCGCACCTGCGGGCCACCCCAGCCATCGGTCACACGTATGCCCTCGGCATTGGCCAGGGCGAAGTAGCGCCGGGCCGGGCAGCGGCCAAAGTGTTCGATACCGATGACCGGGGTTACCCCATGGTGGTCGATACGCACCACCTGGCCTTTGTCGTACGGCATGCCGATGCGTGCCAGCAGGCTGCCATCCTCCAGCAGCAAAACATTGCTGATGCCTTGGGCGTGGTCTTCGAGCAACGGTACCAGGGGATGGTGCGCGGGGGGCCAGGCCTCACGGAAGGCCCGGCGCTGCTGTTCGTCGACACCTGGGCAGTTGGCTGCCTGCAGGGCTGCCAACCAGGCGTCGAGCAGGTGTCTGGTGGCTGGCGCCTGCGGTTCTTCGAGGTTGTCCCAGCCTTGCGCACGGCCTTGCGCGACGTAGTCGTTGACGGCCTGGGCGTAGGCGGTAACCGCCTGCTGCCATTGCTGCTGGGGGTGCTGCTTGTCCATGAGCGGATCGGGCTCCTTGTCGCACACGCGTTTCACACAAAGCGCGCATGGTACTCCTTCTACCTGCCTCGCGGTTGTGAGGCCCCGGCTTGACGCGTACCATGCCGGGCATTCCTGTCAATAACAACGCGCACGTTGGCACCCCGGCAAGCGGGTGGCTGGCGTGCGACCTGTTGCCTGTCTGCGGAGAAGCACTTTCCACCCATGAACGGACCCACACCTACCCACATACCGCCCGCAACGGGCAGCGGCAGCTGGCTTAGCGTGATCGCCCTGGCCTTGGCGGCCTTCATCTTCAACACCACCGAGTTCGTTCCAGTGGCGTTGCTCAGCGACATTGGCCGCAGCTTCGACATGAGCACCGCCCAGGTGGGCCTGATGCTGACCATCTACGCCTGGGTGGTGGCGCTGGCCTCGCTGCCGATGATGCTGCTGACCCGCAACATCGAACGGCGACGTCTGCTGCTGTTCGTGTTCCTGGTGTTCATCGTCAGCCATTTGCTGTCTTGGTTGTCGCAAAGCTTTGCCATGCTGCTGGTCAGCCGTATCGGCATTGCCCTGGCGCATGCGGTGTTCTGGGCCATCACCGCTTCGCTGGCGGTGCGTGTGGCTCCACCAGGGCAGCAGGCCAAGGCGCTGGGCCTGTTGGCCACCGGTACTACCCTGGCCATGGTCCTGGGTATTCCGCTGGGCCGCGTGGTAGGCGAGGCGTTGGGCTGGCGCATCACGTTCCTGAGCATCGCCGGGGTGGCGCTGGCCACCATGCTGTGCCTGATGAAATCGCTGCCGCTGCTGCCCAGCCAGAACTCCGGCTCGTTGCGCAGCCTGCCGATCCTGTTCAAGCGCCCGGCGCTGGTGATCACCTACCTGCTGGTGACGCTGGTGATTACCGCGCAGTTCACTGCCTACAGCTACATTGAACCGTTTGCACTGCACGTGGCGCAGATTGGCGGTGAGCGCACCACGCTGGTGTTGT
>NZ_BCBI01000097.1:0-12872 GCF_001320565.1 Pseudomonas sp. NBRC 111132 | reverse complement strand
CACTAAGCAACCATCAGAAAATTTTGACTGTACGCCAAAAAATTCGCATCTACCAGCATCTGAACAGGCGTTGTTGATTATCATAAAACACTGACACTGTATTATATAATCGTGCTTTTGTGTTATTTTTTTAATATTTACTGATTACGTACTTGCTTAACCACTCAGTTGCGCTAGAATTAATAGACGCGAAATTTAAATCTCTAATTTTCCAACACTTAGTAAAACCTCGTTTGCCATCCCACTACCATTGTAGGAGCAAATCAGGAGACATAAAAAATTAGCGGTAGCGTGCCTGGCCCTCTAGATAAGTATTGGAGACTGTAATGAAGTTTGAAAAGTCACAGACAGCAATCGACCACCTGACTCCCGAGCAACACCGAATTACCCAGGAGGCGGGCACCGAAAGGCCCTTCACGGGCGAGTACAACGACAACAAGGAGCCTGGCATCTACGTCGACATAGTGTCGGGAGAGCCACTGTTCGCTTCGACGGACAAGTTCGATTCGGGTACTGGCTGGCCCAGCTTCACCAAGCCGATCGTTTCGGCAAACGTGAACGAGGTGCGGGACAGCGCACACGGCATGGTCCGGACGGAGGTCAGGTCAGTACACGCAGACAGTCATCTCGGCCATGTGTTCCCCGATGGTCCTTCCGACCGCGGCGGTCTGCGGTACTGCATCAACTCAGCGTCCCTTCGCTTCATCCCGCGCGACGAGATGGAGTCCGAGGGATACGGTGAATATCTCGATCAAGTAGAGGAGGCTTAACATGCATCAGCGCGCTGTTCTCGCAGGAGGATGTTTCTGGGGCATGCAGGATCTGATCCGCAAGCGGCCCGGCATCATCTCGACCCGTGTGGGTTACACGGGCGGCGATATTCCGAACGCCACGTATCGTAATCACGGCACGCATGCCGAGGGGATCGAGATTGTCTTCGACCCGACAGTGACGAGCTACCGGAACATCCTGGAATTCTTCTTCCAGATCCACGATCCGACGACGCTGAACCGCCAGGGCAATGATCGTGGGCTCTCCTACCGGTCGGGCATCTATTATGTCGACGAGGAGCAGAAGCGCGTCGCCGAGGATACGATCGCCGATGTGGATGCCTCGGGGCTGTGGGATGGCAAAGTGGTGACCGAGGTCCAGCCGGTCGGCGAGTTCTGGGAGGCCGAGCCCGATCACCAGGATTATCTGGAGAAGCGCCCGGGCGGCTACACCTGCCACTTCGTCCGTCCCGGCTGGGTGCTTCCGAAGCGCCAAAAGGTTGACGACGTACAGCCAGCGGCCGGGACCGCGGCGGAATAGGCTTCACTGCCGTTGCCACTGCGCCGGTCCGGTCCGCAATCTTCGTGACCGCGTCGTTCAGCGACGCGGTCATCGAACCCTACTTCAGAGTGACGGCTCGTTCCAGTCAGTCGCCATCGCAACACCAGGATCGCAGATTTATGCCAGACCTCTCGTCCTTTCCGATCACGCAGCGCTGGCCGGCATCTCATCCCGATCGCCTGCAACTCTACGCAGCCCCTACGCCCAATGGCGTCAAGGTCTCGATCATGCTTGAGGAGACTGGCCTGGCGTACGAGCCCCACCTGATCGACATCTCGAACAACGAGTCGAAGGATCCGGCGTTCGTGTCGCTGAACCCGAACGGACGCATACCGGCGATCATCGATCCGGCTGGCCCTGACGGTAGACCCATCGCCTTATGGGAATCCGGTGCGATCCTCCTCTATCTGGCCGACAAGACGGGTCAGTTCATCTCCACCGAACCAGGCCAGCGTTACGAGACCCTAGCGTGGGTGTTCTTTCAGATGTCGGCCATCGGGCCGATGTTCGGTCAGCTCGGCTTCTTCCTGCGATTTGGCGGCAAGGACTATGAGGACAAGCGGCCGCAACAGCGCTTTATCGACGAATCCACGCGTCTGCTGGGGATTCTGGATCGCCGGCTGGAAGGCCGCGACTGGATCGTCGACGACTATTCGATCGCGGACATCGCGACGCTCGGCTGGGTGAATGCGCTGGTGGAATTCTACGCTGCGGGTGACATCCTTGGCCTCAGCAGCTTTTCGAACGTCCGCGCATGGCTTGGACGCGGGCTGGCTCGACCGGCCGTCCAGCGTGGCCTCCACATTCCCGCGAGGCCAGCATGAGCATCATCGCCGCCTATTATTACAACGAAGGCAAGCGAGTTCGCGAAATCGCGCTCGATGAGCACGTCAAGTTGGGCGAGAGTCGCTCGGGCTTCTGCTGGATCGCGCTTAGCGAACCCACCCCCGAGGAACTACTCGCGATCCAAAGGACATATAATCTTCATCCGTTGGCGATCGACAACGCGATGCACCCGCTGTGCCCGCCCAAGCTCGAGGTCTACAACGATGAGTTGTACGTCGTCGCGCAGACCGCCGAGCTGGTCGGCGACCGGATCAGCTACGGCAAGATGGCGATCTTCACCGGTCACAATCACCTTATCACCGTGCGGCACGGCAATGCCGGAGCGCTGGGCAAACTTCGGGAGCAACTCGAGGCATCGCCGACGCAGTTCGGCAAGGGTGTCGACTATGTGCTGCACGCGATCTTGCATCGCGTGGTCGACCAGTATCTGCCCATCTTCGAAATGATCGAGGACGACGTCCTGGCGATGGAGCGACGGTCGCTGCACGATTTCCTCGGGCCAGAAGAGGTGGCGCGAATCTTCGAACTAAGGTCCGAACTCACGCGGTTCCAGCGCACGCTCAGGGCTATGGCCGAGCTGGTGCGAAAGCTCGTTCGCGGCCACTTTCCCTGCATCAGCGCCGAAATGACACCATATTTCCACGACGTCGCGGACCATGTCCACCGCGTGCAGTCCATGGTCGACGGCCTCCTGCTTGTCCTGTCCACGGTCTTTGAGGCCAGCAGCCTTCTGGAAGCGCAAAGGATCGGTGTGGTCACCCGCCAGCTCGCGGCCTGGGCGGCAATACTGGCAGTCCCGACGGCGATCGCTGGAATATACGGCATGAACTTTAAGCACATGCCGGAGCTGGACACGGCCTACGGATACTTTGTCGTGCTCGGAGTGATAGCGATATCGTGCGTTTTCCTATTTGTGCGCTTCAAGAAGGCTAAGTGGCTGTGAATACTGCCCATCGTTTTCTTCGTCGTCATCTGACGGTTACAGCGGGCCTTATACGGAAGCTTGTCCAATCCAACTCAAGATGAAGGTGCGTCCATGACATAGCAGCTGACCGACGCTCTACAAGCAGTTCAGTCCTTCATCGCCAAGGGCTAAGACCGCGAATAGCGCGTCAAGGACAGCAATCTCGTCGATCTCGAGCCAGGATCAACCATCGGTCCGTGCGGCATCTGCGTCGACGCGGCGTTTCGCCTCGGAAGCGGTGATGATGGCGATAACGCCTCCACCCTCTACGCGATCACCGATCCGGCGACCGAGCATAAGGGCCTGTTGATCGACGTGTTCGATGAAATCTGCTACCGCGACCCAGTTCAAGAGTCGGGACCTCAATGTAGAAGAAGTTGACTAACGAGCATTCGCGTCATCCGATCAAGCAAGCTGGAGACATTTATGAAAGCCATTGGTTACAAGGTTCCGGGACCCATCGCCGCGGATGCCGCGCTGGTCGACATCAATCTGCCTCGGCCTGTCGCTGCAGGATACGATATCCTGGTTGAGGTGAAGGCCGTCTCGGTCAACCCGGTCGACTACAAGGTCCGCAACAGCACGCCGCCGGCAGATGGCGATTGGAAGGTGCTGGGATGGGATGCCGCCGGGATTGTGCGCGAGGTCGGCCCCGACGTCACGCAGTTCGAGTTAGGCGACGAGGTCTATTATGCCGGATCGATCACACGGCCCGGTACCAATGCGGAGTTCCATCTCGTCGACGCCCGGATTGTCGGTCACAAACCTGCGTCGCTCTCCTGGGCGGAAGCGGCGGCGCTGCCGCTGACGACGTTGACGGCCTGGGAGGCGATGTTCGACCGCCTGGACGTGGCGAAGCCCGTACCCGGTGCGGCGGAGGCGATCCTCATCATCGGTGGCGCGGGCGGGGTTGGGTCGATCGCCGTCCAGATCGCGCGACAGCGCACGGACCTCACCGTCATCGCCACAGCCTCTCGACCGGAAACCCAAGAGTGGGTAAGAGGGCTTGGAGCTCACCACGTCATCGACCATTCTCGTCCGCTCGCGCCACAGATCGCCGAACTCGGCATCGGTGCTCCCGCTTTCGTCTTTTCGACCACACATACCGAGCAACATGTCGCCGACATCGCCGAACTGATCGCCCCACAAGGACGGTTCGGACTGATCGACGATCCCAAGGCATTCGATATCATGGTTTTCAAGCGCAAGGCGGTGTCGATCCACCACGAGCTGATGTTCACGCGGTCGATCTACGGCACGCCCGACATGAATGAGCAGGGCGAGATTCTGGATGCGATGGCAGCGCTGGTTGACGACGGCAAAATCCGCACGACGCTGACCCGGCGACTGTCGCCGATCAATGCCGCCAATCTGAAGACGGTGCATGCACTGATCGAAAGTGGCGCGGCTAAAGGCAAGATCGTCCTCGAAGGCTTCTAACGACCGCGATCGCCAAACATCTTGTCCAACCTCAAAAAGCCGAACGGGTTATGCCCCAGCGATGAGAATCCCATGACCAAATCTATTGCCACCGCCTCGATCAACCGCGAAACCGCAGTCGCCCTCATCGACGCGGCGCTCGCTGCGGCCCGTGCCATCGGCATCCCGGCTGCCGTCGCCGTCGTCGACGCCACCGGTAACCTGCGCGCGTTCGAGCGCACCGACGATGCGCCGTTCCTTACCGTCGATGTTGCCATCGACAAGGCCTGGAGTTCCGCCTCGTTTGGGTTCCCGACCCATGTCTGGAACGACTATGTGACCAACGATCCAAAAGTGGCGCCGCTAGCCTATCGCCCTCGGATGGTCGCTGTCGGCGGCGGTTATCCGATTCTGGAGGATGGGAAGTTGATCGGCGGCATAGGCATCTCCGGAGGCAACTATCAGCAGGATCAGGATGCGTGCGTCGAGGCACTCATGAAAATCGGGTTCCAGTTGCCAGCCTGACGACTGTGAGGCCATCACCGGTGGTAATGGCCAACAGATCCAACCTTTGAGAGGCCTAATGATGGAAGCGTTCGTCGTCTTTACGCGGGAAGAAACCAGCGACCCACATGCACTCGCAACCTATTCTGCAGGCGTCGGACCATCGTTCGATGGTCACGACGTTACCTTTCTCGCCGCTTATGGCGCGATCCAGCATTTGGAGGGGCCGCCCATCGAAGGGGCCGTAATCTTGCGTTTCCCGACGATGCAGGCCGCTCGCGACTGGTATGACAGTCCCGCCTACCAAACCATCGCTGCTCATCGCTTTGCCGGTTCCCGTTACCGCGCCTTTATCATTGAAGGGCGGCGGTGACATACCGACAGAAGCACTTCGGCGCTGACCACGAGGTATCGGCGTGTGAACTCGCATCTTGGGAATCTGTGGGGGGGACCAAGACAGCGGCGCTAGGGGCTCATATCGTCGATCGGATCAGAGAGTTGCTCGGCGAGAATGGGTTATCTATTGCCGAGCTGACGGAGCGGAGCCGCCCTCTCCCAACGGATTGATTCAATCGTTGACGCTCCTCCTATCCGGATCCGGGTTTTCGCACGCTGATCAACAGAGTTACAGCGCGCAACGCCTGTAGTGGGCATCAGGGGATGGGTGGCAATCAGGATGATTGCCCACCTTCCAACGATTAACCTTGCTCAAGTTGCTTCACTAGTCGCTCCGCGTCGAGATGGAAGTCCGAGAAAACAATGCTACCGCCAGCGTCGATAACCGTAAACCACGGAGTTCCTCGTGTGCGGTAGTCTTCCATGAAGGTTGGAAACGGCGAGCCGGTCGGTTGCTCGTCGTGACCGAAAACGATAGGAAGCTCATACTTGAGCTGGTTCACGCGCAACTTCTCGAAGGTATTCTCATGCGTTCCTTCGAAGACGGTCTGGATCACTGCGAACCCCACGTCTTTTGAGCTCAACGCTGCATGCAACTTTTGTAGCGTCGGAAACCCATGCAAATGGCAACCTTGGCACCAATGCTGGAAGGCAAACAAGATTTTCGGGCCGGGCCCGATATCTGACAGTTTGAACGGCGCGATACTTTCCCCATCTTTGCCAATCCATTTTTGCACCCGCAGCTCAGGCGCTTGTCGTTCGATCTCGTTCATCTGATCCTCCAACCCCGATACAGAAGCTTAGTGGATGATCGCGCGTCGCGACGGTGCGCGAACGTCCGACCTTATTTTCCCTATTTCCTGAAGCCAGAATAGATCAGATCGACATTTCGTCCTTAATATACTCAAGCTGCCGGCGAGCGCGAACTGGGCAACCATGCGCTGGTGAGCCTTGAGCTTTGCACGCTGCCCATCCGTTTGAGAGCGAACCTGCAACTTCCGCTCCGCATACCGCAGATCAGCGTACGCAGCCTTGGGGTTATCTACCCTATAGCCATTGGGTATTGGGAATCATGCTGGCCTGACGCTATGTTCGATACGCGATTTTTTACGATGATAGAGCATCTGTATCTGATTTTTAGTCGATTGGCTTATTCGGCGGATGTGCGGGCAAATGCTTTACGCAGAGTACTGAAATGAAGGCCGGCTTCGGTCTGCCGTATCGAGCAAGAGGGGTCACTATGGTCACCAGAGGTTTCACCGGTCGCGGTTCAGGCGACCAGTCCGATCGGATTCCGCCAGGTCAGCATCTGGTGGAGGATTTCCCTGTTCTGTCGGCCGGCCCTACGCCGAGGGTAGAGCCCTCCGACTGGAAATTCACAGTCAAAATTGGTCCGAAGCCCGTCAAAACGTGGAATTGGGGCGAATTCAACACTCTACCAAAGACCCAGGTGACAAAGGATATTCACTGCGTCACCTCTTGGTCCAAACTGGATACCGTTTGGGAGGGTGTACTCATTGAAGACATCCTTGCAGATGCAGAGCTTGATCGGCCTACCGATTTCGTCTTGGCGCACTGCTACGATAATTATTCGACAAACGTCCCTCTGACGGATCTGCTTTCCGGGAAAGCGATGGTCGCCCTCAGTTATGCGGGCAAGCCACTTTCCCGCGATCATGGGGGGCCGGCGCGTCTTCTAGTGCCGCACCTTTACTTCTGGAAATCCGCCAAATGGGTGAATGCGCTGCAATTCACGACGCGTGACGAGGCCGGCTTTTGGGAGCTGCACGGCTATCACATCTACGGCGATCCGTGGCGCGAACAACGATACACCCATGACTGAAAACGAAGCGCAAGTCCGTTCGTGGCAATCATGCGTGATCGACGACATCATCCAGCAAACACCGAGTATCAAGAGCTTCTTCCTTCGGTTGAGCAAGCCGTTCGCGCACACCGCAGGTCAGCACGTCGATATCCGGCTGACCGCGCCCGACGGCTACAGTGCAATGCGCAGCTACTCGATCGCGTCATCGGCAGTTTCGACCCCGATCGTCGAGATAGCTATCGAGCGCATGCCGGATGCCGAAGTTTCGCCGTTTTTTCACGACATCGCGGCGATTGGTGACGAAATCGAAGTTCGCGGTCCGCTCGGTGGCCATTTCCTTTGGCCTGAGCCTGCCATAGATCCGGTTCTGTTGATCGGGGGAGGCTCCGGCCTCGTGCCGTTGATGGCAATGATCCGGCAGCGCCGCGCATTGGCCCAAGCCGTTCCGACAGCGTTGCTCCTGTCCGCACGAACCGCCGAGGACGTTCTCTTCTCAGAAGAACTTCATTGCATCGAAATCAGCGATCCGGCGTTCGTCCTGGCGCTCGCGATTACGCGCGAGAAACCGGTTCGCGCATCGGACTTTGCGCGACGGATCGACGGCATGATGGTCCAAGAAATTCTAACCAGGCTTCAGGGAAAGCCGACGCAAGTGTTCGTCTGCGGGTCTAACGGATTCGTCAACATCGCAACCGATAGCGCGCTGCTGGCGGGCTTGGACGCCTCCATCATCAAGACGGAGCGCTACGGGGGCTAGCGGCGCGAGCTATCTCACGTCGCGCCGATCGTAGACGTGCGCCCTGGGAAGCTTTGGCGATCAACGTGAACCGTTTTGCCGAACACAGTCTTCGTACCCCCCGGCCTCTAGAACGCCTTCGCTCGCGATACCTGGCTCGACATCAAGCTCAATTTGAAAGTTCCTGCACTATCCGTCGTCCTGATATGCTCGACCAGCATGATGGGCGATTCGAGCGGGACCGCTTCCGTCCCAATCGAGGCTCGGTTACCTTAGAGCATCGGCTCGGCGCTACAGGAGGCGCGTGCGGCCTCTGCCTGGCGGTGAAAGCACTTTGGGCCATGTCGCCTGGATAGCGGCCAATCGTCAGCATCTGCTCCGATGTCGGCCAAGGTGCAGTCGCCATCTTTGAACGCCGCGAATTGGAGATCAACGCCATGACAGCGATCCGCGTGCAACTGCCGGAGATGCAATATGACAACTGATGTATTGCTGTACACCACGAATTGGTGCCCGTTCTGCCGCCGAGCGAAGGCGCTCCTCAAGGAAAAGGGCGTGCGATGGAAGGAGCTCGATATTGAGGCGGATCCGGCTCACCGGCAGGCCATGGCGGAAGCGTCGGGGCGAAGCTCCGTGCCGCAGATCTTCATCAATGGCACCCTTATCGGTGGCTCCGATGAGCTATTCGCGCTCGATGTCAGAGGCGAGCTCGACAAACTTCTCGGGCGCAACCCGCCTGCCACCTGAGGAGGTGCGGCTTGGGGCAGCCAGCCCGCGAGCCTTCGCCGGTTGATGAATACAAAAGGAGAGTCCGTTGGTCTCAGCCATCTGGAAAGACACTACTATCGCCACAAGCGACGAAACAGTCATCGTCGAGGGAAATCACTACTTCCCACCGTCAGGAGTCGACCTGAGCCTGCTTGAGATGAGCCCGCACACATCTGTCTGTCCGATCAAAGGCGCCGCGCGCTTCTTTCATGTTCGCGCGGGTGACGCGCTCAACGTGAACGCCGCTTGGACCTATCCCGCCCCCACTCCGGATGCCGAGGGTATCCGGGATTACATCGCTTTCTGGAAAGGCGTGGACGTTGCCTAGCAGACTGGACGGACGACTTCGCTGATAGCCATGCGGGCGCCGACATCTCAATTATCCTGCCCACCCCGGGCCTCGTCGGCTGCAGGAATCTGCCCGGCACCTTAGCGCGACCCGGCACTGGCGGTCTCGCACCCGCCGCGCCTCTGTTCTATCAATAAGGATGGATGACATGGAGCATTCCGAGTTCGATGCCGCTTTCGCGAAGCTTGCGGAGGGATACAGAGAAGGGACTTATGAAGGCCGGCGTTTCAGCTTGATCGTCCGGCGATCTGGGGACGGACGTCGCAACAGTCTGTTCGCCAGGGAGTTGGACGGGACTGACATTGTCAGCTTCAACCTCTTCCGCGTTACATCAGATAGGACATTGTTGAAGCCGTGCGAAATGTCCGCCGAAAAGGTCGTAGCGTTCGTGCTGGAGTTCCGACCGGACACCTGACGGGCAGAAGAAGATCCCGGCCAACCGGCGCGCCTGCGACGGCCGGCTATCTAAGGCTGCGCAAGCCTATAGCCGCAGCTCATTGCACTTCGTCTGGCGAGGAATTCAACATCGATACGTCGCCATCCGCGGGGATATCGGTACAGGCGCCCGTGTAAGCCAGATTGAGAAATCCTAAGCGATGACTAACACCAATGACGCCACCCTTCCGACACATTCTATTCTTGAGGAATGCACAGCGATGGCTGTCGTCAACGCTCTGAAGATTATTCTGAAGAACAGCTACGCGATCTACCTTAAGACAAAAAATGCCACTCGGGCGCATCCCGCCCCTACTTCAGGGACTTTCACTTGCTTCTCGCTCTGTCACTCACAGCATCGGCACGCCCATGACGCATGGTATCCAGGCCTCATAATTTTCCCATATAACCTTCTTGTCTTTTGCGCACCCAGAAAGACTCGAGGCTTTAACTGGACAGATGAGCCCTCGAGGGTAGTGTTCACCTGATTGGCTTTCTCATATCTGATGTTGATTCGCACAGTGTGCCAACCAGGTGATAGTTTCAAAAAACCTGCGCTTCAGAGCGAATTAGACGATCTTCGATAAGAGCGATCCGCCTCAAAATCCAAAACATCTAACATTGTCCTAGAGCCATATTTGTACCTAGTACTATGGCGCTCCCATTAACACATTTGATGATGCACAGAAAACTTAGCTCATGATAGCTTTCAGCTAACAGCTATTCGGAAGCCCGAAAGGATTCAACCGTTTAAGCGTGAACCGTCGATTATAAATACTTTCGTAAGTTAGCTTTAAAGGACGCTTTTAGTCCTTGTAAATACGCATTACGACTCCACAGCTACCAAATCCATACGGCGCCAGCAACCATTAAAACACCCGACACTACTAAAACAATAGTAGAGGCGCGATTGCTGCCTTTCAAAGTATGACCAACACCCACATCCATAACTAGGTGTCGAATTCCGGCTACGAGATGATAAATAAATGAAGAGTATACCAACCAGAAACTAACTTTGCCGAAAGGTGAAGAAAAAATCTCCTTGACTTCATTAAAACCCTTTTCTGACTCCAACGATTTGCTCAGCATATACAGTATCAGTCCCAGAAAAATAAAGAGCATAATTCCTGAAATCCGGTGCAGAATCGATGTAAGCGCCGTGAGAGGAAGCTGAATGGTTCGAATATCAAGATTAACCGGCCGCTTTTTATTCATTTTGACTCCAGTCAACAATTCTAGTGGGGGATTTCAGTTTTCGATCTCATTCATCATAGCAGCTGTGTAACCGCTCCATAAACCCCGTCCTGGCGGACGGGTTTTTTCAGGAAGCAGAGGCAGAAGCTGGCGAGCTGTTCCACGGCAGCAGCGCTTCGTAATCCTCGACGCTACTGGCAGTCGGCAGGCGTTCAAGGATGTGGCGCAACCAGGCGTAAGGCTCTTGCCCGTTGGCTTTGGCAGTTTCGATCAGGCTGTAGATCTGCGCGCTGGCGGTAGCGCCTTTCGGCGTGTCGCTGAACAGCCAGTTCTTGCGGCCGATGACGAAGGGACGGATGGCGTTCTCGGCGCGGTTGTTGTCGATCGGTAGATGCCCGCCTTCGATGTAGCGCACCAGCCTGCTCCAGTTTCTGGCCAAGTAGTTTACCGCCTTGCCCAGGGCCGTCTGCCCAGCGACCTGCGGCTGGGTTTTGTCCAGCCAGGCCTTGAGTTGGTCGATCAGGGGCTGGCTGCGTTGCTGGCGGACGTCGAGGCGTTCGCTATGGTCAGCGTCCTTCAGGTCACGCTCGATGCCGTAGAGCTTGTTGATCAGGCTCAGCGCCACGTCGGCACGCCCAGTCTTGCCCTTGGGCTGCACCTTTTGGGCTTCGACGAACTTGCGTCGCGCATGCGCCCAGCAGCCCAGGCGTTCGATGCCGTCGCGTGCAGCCACGGCGTTGTAGCCGGCGTAGTCGTCGGTCATCAGGTAGCCGCGGTAGCCATCGAGCAGGCGTAGCGGCACCTCCTGCGCGCGGCTGGCTGTGTAGTCGAAAAGGATCACCGGCTTGTCCGGCGGCCCACCGCTTTGCACCCACATCCAGGATTGTGCCGAGGGGTCGCGCCCCGGTTCATGCAGCACCTGCAAGCGCGTTTCGTCGCAGTGCAGCACGGGGTAGTCCAGCAGCTTGTCGCGCATCAGGTTGAGCAGCGGTTGCAGTTGCTCGCCACTTTGGATCACCCAACGCGCCAGGGTCTGCCGTGGGATGTCGACGCCGTGGCGGCTGAGCATCTTTTCGAAGCGGTACAGCGGAATGCCGTCGGCGTACTTGGTGGTCAGCAGCATCGCCAGCACGCTGGGGCTGGCCAGGCTCTTCTCGATCAGTTGTGCCGGTTTATCGGCGGTGACCGGCGCGGTTTCACAGGCCTTGCAGGCATAGGTCTTGCGGATGTGGCGGATGACCCGCACCTGCATCGGGATGATCTCCAGCTGCTCGCTGGTCTCCTCGCCGATCACCTGCTTGCAGGAACCGCAGGCGCAGGTGCGCTCGTGCTCGGGCAGCTCATGGATGACCTCCATACGCGGCAGGTTGGCCGGCAGCGGCTTGCGTTTGCCACGGCGCTTGACCGGCGCAACGACTTCTTTGGCTTCGGCTTCGGCTTCGCTTGGCGCAGCGGCCGCTTCGATCAGCTCTTCGACCTCGTTGAACATGGCCAACTGCGGCGAGTCGGCGTCTTCAGGGCTGCGCTCGGACTTGGGCGAGAACAGCTTGTGGCGCAGCAAGGCGTTCTCTTCCTGCAACTGCAGAATCAGAGCCTTGAGCAGGACGGGATCGTCGGGAAGGTTGTCGGCGCCAAATTTCATGGCGCCGGATTATACCGGCTCAGGCCACGTAACGCGGCGTCAGAACCTGATGCGGACGGTTACGCCACAGGTCGATACCGTCGAGCAGCCAGTTCAGTTCGTCGACCGTCAGTTCGATGGCTTCGTCACCGGCATCGGGTTTGGTCTTGAAACGCTCGGCTTCCAGTCGCTTGAGCCACAGGCAGAAGCCATTGCGCTCCCAGTAGAGAATCTTGACCTGGCTGCGCGTGCGATTGAGGAACACGAACAGCACCGGGTTGAACACCTCCACCTTGATGTCCAGCTCGACCAGCGCGGCCAGTCCATTGATGGATTTGCGGAAGTCGACGGGCTTTGGGTAGAGATAGACCTTCTGCACTTTGGCGTCGGGACGCATCATGACGGAACTCCACGGGAAAATAGGGAGCCCAGCATCCGGGATACGGAGAGGTCAGTTGAATATGGGGTCTATGGAGCGCATAC
>NZ_BCBI01000096.1:0-13356 GCF_001320565.1 Pseudomonas sp. NBRC 111132 | reverse complement strand
TGCAGCCACTGCTTGCTCTGTGGGCGCGGGTACGCCCGCACCCACACTGCAAGCAGTCCCCCATGCACCTGCAATCGATTCCCAAGGAGGCTCCATGACCCTGACAGGCAACCTGCTGATCGGCCAGACGCCAGTAACCGGCAGCCGCCAAGCCATCCGCGCCATTGACCCGGCCACCGGCCAGGCGCTGGAACCGGCCTACCTGGGCGGCACCGGCGAACACGTGGCCCAGGCCTGCGCCCTGGCCTGGGCGGCGTTCGATGCCTACCGCGAAACCTCGCTCGAACAACGGGCACAGTTCCTCGAAACCATCGCCACGCAGATCGAGGCACTGGGCGATGCCCTGATCGACCGCGCCGTGGCCGAAACCGGCCTGCCCAAGGCACGCATACAGGGCGAACGTGGCCGCACCTGCACCCAGTTGCGCACCTTCGCCCGAGTGGTACGGGCTGGCGAATGGCTGGATGTGCGGGTCGACAACGCCCTGCCCGAACGCCAGCCACTGCCGCGCGCCGACCTGCGCCAGCGCCAGGTGGCCCTGGGGCCGGTAGCCGTGTTCGGCGCCAGCAACTTCCCGCTGGCATTCTCGGTGGCCGGTGGCGACACAGCCTCGGCTTTGGCTGCTGGCTGCCCTGTGGTCGTCAAGGCCCACAGCGCCCACCCAGGCACCAGCGAACTGGTCGGCCGGGCGGTGGCGCAAGCCGTGAAACAATGCGGCTTGCCAGCCGGTGTGTTTTCGCTGCTGTACGGCTCGGGTCGCGAAGTGGGCATTGCCCTGGTCAGCGACCCGCGTATCAAAGCCGTTGGCTTTACCGGCTCGCGCAGTGGCGGCGTGGCGCTGTGCCAGGCCGCCCAGGCGCGCCCGGAGCCAATCCCGGTGTATGCCGAAATGAGCTCGATCAACCCGGTGTTTCTGTTCGACGCCGCGCTGCAGGCCCGTGCCGAAGCACTGGCACAAGGTTTCGTCGCTTCGCTGACCCAAGGCGCCGGCCAGTTCTGCACCAACCCCGGCCTGGTAATCGCTCGCCAGGGGCCGGCGTTGCAGCGGTTTGTCGCGGCAGCCAGTGGGCATGTGCAGCAGGCTGCTGCGCAAACCATGCTCACGCCGGGCATATTTGACGCCTACCAGGCCGGCGTCGCTGCGCTTGCGGCCAACGCCAATGCCCAGGCCACCGCCTGCGGCCCGGCCAGCCACAGCCCCAATCAGTGCCAGGCACAGCTGTTCGTGACCCAGGCCGAGGCCTTCCTCGCCGACCCGGCGTTGCAGGCTGAAGTGTTCGGCGCAGCGTCGCTGATCGTGGCCTGCGACAGTGACGAGCAGGTCCGCCAGGTAGCCGAGCACCTTGAAGGTCAACTGACCGCCACCCTGCAGCTGGACGAGGCCGACATCGACAGCGCCCGCGCCCTGCTGCCGACCCTTGAGCGCAAGGCCGGGCGCATACTGGTCAATGGTTGGCCGACCGGCGTCGAGGTGTGCGATGCGATGGTGCATGGCGGGCCATTCCCGGCCACCTCCGATGCCCGTACCACCTCGGTGGGCACGGCAGCGATCCTGCGTTTCCTGCGCCCGGTGTGCTACCAGGACTTCCCCGATGCGCTGCTGCCGCACGCGTTGCAGCACGGCAACCCGCTGCGGCTGCGGCGCCTGCTTGATGGTAAACGGGAAGGCTGAGCATGGTCGAAACCGCTGAAACCGACATCGCCGTGGTGGGCGCCGGCATCGTCGGCGTCGCCTGCGCCCTGCAGCTGGCCCGTCAGGGCCGCCGGGTAACGCTGATCGACCGCCAGGCGCCAGGCCTTGGCGCGTCCTATGGCAATGCCGGGCACCTGGCCACTGAACAAGTGTTCCCGATTGCCGACCTGTCCATCCTCAAGCGCTTGCCCCGCATGCTGCTAGACCCGATGGGCCCGCTGCGCCTGGACTGGAGGTACTTGCCCAAGGCCATGCCGTGGTTCACCCGGCTGCTGCTCAACCTGCGAGCGGCGCCGTTCCAGCGCAGCGTGGCGGGCATCCGAACCTTGAACGAAGGCAGCCTGGGCGCCTGGCAGCGGTTGCTGGGCTCAATCGGGCGCAGCGAACTGTTCCAGGAGGATGGCTCGTTGCTGGTGTTCGAACGGCCCGAGTCGCGCCAGGCGCTGGAGGCGTTGCGCGCACGCATGCGCCAGCAGGCGGTACCGGTGAGTTTCTGGTCGGCCGAGGCCGTGCGCGAAGCGGCGCCACAATTGAGCCCATCATTGCTGGGCGGGCTGTTCTTCCCCAAGACCGGGCACTTCATCGACCCGTACCGGGTAGTGTGCGAACTGTTCGAAGCGGCCAAGGCCAGTGGCGTGCGCTTTGTCCAGGCGCAGGTCGAGGGTGGGCAACTGCACAGTGGCGGGGTCAGCCTGGCCAGCGACAAGGGCACGCTCGATGCTCGCCAGGTGCTGATCAGCTGTGGTGCGCATTCTGCGAAACTGACCGCCGCGCTGACTGGCAAGCGGGTACCGCTGGACACAGAGCGCGGCTACCACCTGATGTTGCCGGGTGAGCACCAGCGCCTGCCGTTTGCAGTCACCTCGCTTGAACGCAAGTTCATCATGACGCCCATGGCCGAAGGCTTGCGCCTGGCTGGCACGGTGGAGTTCGCCGGGTTGGAGGCGCCGCCGAGCATGCAACGGGCGTGGCAATTGCACCGGCTGAGCAAGGGGTTGTTCCGACAAGACCTGAGCGTCGAAGGGGCGACACCGTGGATGGGCTTCAGGCCTTCGTTGCCAGATTCATTGCCAGTGATCGACCGGGTGTGTGATGGGCGGGTGCTGTTGGCGTTCGGGCATCAGCACCTGGGGTTGACCCAAGCAGCGGTGACGGCGGAATGGATGGGGCGGTTGGCTGAGCGGGCCCGTGGGCATGAGATGGCAGCCTACCGGTTGGATCGCTTCTAGATTCGAGGGCCGCTGTGCGGCCCCCGGCATCACTCAGCGATAACGCTCGAGCCAGTGCGCATACGGCGCCGGCAAGGTCCAGGAGGCTTTCTCCACCCCCAGCTCCTTGGCTGCAAAGTACGCCCAGTGCGGGTCGGCCAGGTGCGCACGCCCTACCGAAACCAAGTCCAGTTGGTTGGCCTGCAAAGCCGCTTCCGCCAACTGCGGTGTGCCAAAGCCCCACGCCGAAGTCACCGGCAGCTTCGCCTCACGGCGCACACGCTCGGCAATCGGCCCCATGAACGCCGGGCCCCACGGGATGTTGGTCTCGGGAATGGTGAAGCCGACACTCACGCTCAGCAGGTCAAGGCCGCCGGCCTTGAAGCGGCGCGCCAGTTCGATCGACTCTTCCAGGGTCTGCTCGTCGCGGCCATCGTATTCCAGCACACCGAAACGCGCGGTCAGCGGCAGGTTTTCCGGCCACACTTCACGCACTGCGGCCAGGGTTTCCAGCAGGAAGCGGCTACGGTTGTCGAAGCTGCCACCGTAGGCATCGGTACGCTTGTTGGAGTGCTCGGAGAAGAAGCTCTGGCCCAGGTAACCATGGGCAAAGTGCAGCTCGATCCACTCGAAGCCGGCATCGCGCGCACGGCGAGCGGCATCGACAAAGTCCTGCTTGACCCGGGCGATGTCGTCCAGGGTCATCTCGCGCGGCACTTTCGGCAGATGCGCGCCAAATGCGATGGCCGACGGGGCAATGGTTTCCCAGCCACGGGCATCGTCGGCGGCAATATGATCATCACCTTCCCATGGGCGGTTGGCGCTGGCCTTGCGCCCGGCGTGGGCGATCTGGATACCCGGCACGGAGCCTGCCGCCTTGATGGCCTGCACCACTGGCACGAAGGCCTGGGCGTGGGCATCGCTCCAGATACCGGCACAACCGGGGGTAATGCGCCCTTCCGGCGCCACCGCAGTGGCCTCGACCACCAACAGGCCGGCACCACCACGGGCCAGGCCGGCCAGGTGCACGTGGTGCCAGTCGTTGATCATGCCGTCTTCGGCCATGTATTGGCACATCGGCGGAATGGCAATGCGGTTACGCAGGGTGACGTCTTTGAGGGTGTAGGGTTCGAACAGTGCGGACATGGGAAACTCCGGGTTCATTTGAATACTGTTGTTCGATCATAATCGAACTATGGCAATTAATGAAACCCCCGTTATCATGTCGGGCATGCGAGCCTATAAACATCCCAACCCTGAAGACCTGATCCTCGAACGCCTGCTCTATGCGCTCAGCGACCCCGTGCGCCTGGAAATCGTCCGCCATCTGGCCGGCGTGGCAGAGGCCAGCTGTGGCGAACTGGACGGGGGGCGGCCGAAGTCGAGCATGTCCCACCACTTCCGCGTTTTGCGTGATGCTGGGTTGGTACAAACCCGCAATGTGGGCACTACCCATATGAATTCACTGCGCAGCGAAATGCTGGATGAGCGGTTCCCTGGGTTGCTGGCGTGCATACTGCGCCAGGTGTGACCTGTCAGCCTGCCGGTTCTGGATGGGCCAGCGCAAACCGGCACACCTGCCCTCCCCTGAGCATGCACTCCTCATGGCTGACATCGGCCCCACCCAGCGCCCCGATCAGCGCCAGATCAAGCTCGCACACCACCGGATGCGCCTTGGCCAAATGATGGAACACACAATTGTGCGCCACGATCTGCGGCGCCCCCCCCGAGCGGAAGAACACCTGCGCTTCATAGCCGGCATTGTTCATGTGCTCGACGATGCGTGCTTCATCCACCACCTTGTGTTCAAGGTCCGCCGCCAGCTTGCGCCCCAGTTGGCGCATCAGCGCCAGCAGTGCCTCCTGGCCTAGCAACCCTGCCACCTCACCAATCAGCAGATTCGCCAGTAGCGGGTACTGCCGGGGAAACTGCTCGCGGGCAAGATCAGTCAGCTCATGCAACTGCTCCGGGCGCCGCCCGGTAGGCCGGGTGGCGCCGCGCTTGACCAGGCCATCACGCTCCAGCGCGGCCAGGTGCTGGCGTACCGCCGTGCGGGTAATGGCCAGGGCTTGCGCCAGGTCGTCGATGCTCATGCCGGCTGGCTGGTGCAGCAACGCGTGGAGCAGGTCCTGTTGGGTACGGCCCAGTCCCTCGAGCATCAGAACTTGTCCGGGAACTGTTTGACCAGCGCCGCAGCGATGGCATCGGACAGGGTCAGAATATGCTCGCGCATCATCCCCCAAGTGCGCGCTTCGCCCGTATAGTCACCGGCCGCCAACTGATCGATCTGCGTCACATGGTGGCCACCGTGGGCGCTGAGCAATGTAAGCAGGGTCGCCTCGGGCAGGTTTGGGTTGGCCTTGGCCAGGAACGCCGCGATGGCCTTGGCATTGCTGGTCAGCTCGTCGACGCCAGCTTGCTGGCCCTTCTTGTCCTTGGCCACGGTGGCATCGCTGTAGTGCTTGATCGCGCCCCAGTGGCCGGCCAACAGTTTCAGCAACTGGTCGGCAGCGGGCTGGCCGTATAACGGCGCGATGCTGTTGGCGATTCGGGTCGCGTCGCTGACCACCTCATTGGCGGCGACTTCAGCCTGCTTGGCGTTGCCGGCCTGGTTGGCCACGGCGTAGTTGCGAACCCAGAAGATGTGCTCGACCCACAGGTCGCGCAGGGCCATGCGCGTGGTCATTGCAGCGGATTCGGCGGGTTTGGTGGCGGGGGGTGTGCTGGAGTAGGCGTAGCTCTGGCTCCATGCCGGCTGAGCGCACAGGGCCAGCAGCAGTAAGGCGGCAATCTTGGTATTCATGACGGCACCCTCCTGGAGGGGATCGACTGACAAGATTAATTTAAGCATCAAAATATGTTTTTATTGGTCGGCGAACAGGTTTCCGATCAGCGGTTTCCTGCGAACAGGCCCAAACAGACAACAAAAAAGCCACGAGGTCACCCCCGTGGCTTTGGATCACGACAAGGCTGCTGATTACAGCGCCATGTCGTTCTCAGGCTTGCTCTCGACCGGCTGGCCAGCAGCGCCACCGAAGTCGACGCTGGCGTCGATCACCGGCGGTTTCTCCAGCTGCAGCACTTCAGCGGTGTAGTTCCACTCTTTCTGAGTGGCCGCTGCCGAGTCGTTCAGCTTGGTGCCGTAGCTGGGCACGATTTCCTTGATCTTGGCCTGCCACTCTGGGGTAGCGACCTTCTCCTTGAACACGGTTTCCAGCACGTTCAGCATGATCGGCGCAGCAGTCGAAGCACCTGGCGATGCACCCAGCAGGCCCGCGATGGTGCGGTCTTCGGAGGCTACCACTTCAGTGCCCAGCTTCAGTACGCCGCCCTTCTCGGCATCACGCTTGATGATTTGTACACGCTGGCCGGCCTGCCACAGGCGCCAGTCTTCCTTCTTGGCGTTCGGGAAGTAGGTGCGCAGCGCTTCGAAGCGGTCATCGTCAGACAGCATCAGCTGGCCAGCGAGGTACTCGACCAGTGGGTACTGCTCGATACCGACTTTGGTCATCGGCCACACGTTGTGGGTAGTGGTGCTGCTGAGCAGGTCCAGGTACGAGCCGTTCTTCAGGAACTTGGTCGAGAAAGTGGCGAACGGGCCAAACAGGATCACGCGCTTGCCGTCCAGCACGCGGGTGTCCAGGTGCGGTACCGACATGGGTGGCGCACCGGTCGAGGCGATGCCGTAGGCCTTGGCCATGTGCTGCATGGCCACGGTCGGGTTCTCGGTCACCAGGAACGAACCACCCACCGGGAAGCCTGCGTATTCCTTGGCTTCCGGAATGCCCGACTTCTGCAGCAGCTTCAGTGCGCCACCGCCAGCACCGATGAACAGGAACTTGGCGTCGGTGGCCGACTCGGTACCGTCCTTCAGGTTCTTGTACTCGACGTGCCAGGAGCCGTCCTTGTTGCGGGTGATGTCCTGCACTTCGCTGGACAGCTTCAGGTCGAAGCCTTTCTGGGTCTGCAGATGGCCAACGAACTGGCGGGTGATCTCGCCGAAGTTGACGTCAGTGCCGATTGGCGTCCAGGTCACGGCCAGCTTCTGGTTCGGGTCGCGGCCTTCCATCATCAGCGGGACCCACTTGGCGATCTGCGCGTGGTCCTCGGAGTACTGCATCGGGCGGAACAGCGGGCTGGCCTGCAGTGCGTCGTAGCGCTTCTTGAGGAACTTGATGTTGTCATCGCCCCAGACGAAGCTCATGTGCGGGGTGGTGTTGATGAACGAGTGCGGGTTCTTCAGCACGCCCTGGCGGACCTGCCACGACCAGAACTGGCGGGAGATCTGGAAGGCTTCGTTGATTTCGATGGCCTTGGTGATGTTGACGTTGCCGTCTTTGTCTTCCGGGGTGTAGTTCAGCTCGGCCAGCGCGGAGTGGCCGGTACCGGCGTTGTTCCAGCCGTTGGAGCTTTCTTCGGCCACGCCGTCCAGGCGCTCGACCATTTCCATCGACCAGCTTGGCTCCAGCTCGTGCAGCCACACGGCCAGGGTGGAGCTCATGATGCCGCCGCCGACCAGCAGCACGTCTACTTTCTTGGTTTCTACGGCGTGCGCTTGCATGACGCTTGCAGCGACAGCCAGACCCAGCAAGGTCTTGCCAGCTTTCTTGAACATTGATCAATTCCAGTCAGGAGAACAGAGTGAGGGCCTGTGGCTGGCCCCGGTAAAGCGTGTTCTTCAGCGCAGGCTTGTTGTTGATCATTGTTCAGCAGCCAGAGAACCAAAAAACGACCCGGGCTTTTGTCGAATTGACCGACAAGGCTGAATCGTTTTTCCGATTGTATCTGAAATGCCAGCACAAACAAATTGCAGGTCCTTGCGTCAAGGCGACGGGTTGCCCCAGCGGCAGAATGCCACGCCAAAAACAAAAACCCCCGGCCATTTGCATGACCGGGGGCCTTGGATCACGCCGCAAGCGTCGCGATCAGGGTACCGCCAAGATTACTGCTGCTGAGGCAGTTTATCGATTGGGCCGCAGCCACCGATGATCTTGGAGATGGAAACCGAAGGGTGGAACAGGTAGTCGTAGGTGCAGTTTTTTGGTTGGTTGTAAACCTGGCCAGTGCAACCCGACAGCAGGGCAACACCCGAAACGACAGCAACGGCTACGGTGGCCTTGAACAGCTTTTTCATTACTCAGTCCTTTAAATGAATCATCTTCGGCCATCGTCTGATGGCGCCGGGATGATACAGAACCTGAGCATTGGATCCAAGTCGCGGGTGGCATTGATGCTTTGCGAAGACGCAACAACCGGTTGTAAAGCACGCCGTTGGCGACGATAGTCATACTCTGCCTTTGCACTGCCCTACAGGAGTTCACCATGCTTGGCGTTACCGACTACGGCGCATTCGTCATCGCCTTCATCATTCTGTTGGCCATTCCCGGCCCGGGCAATTTCGCGCTGATCACCGCCACTGGCAAAGGCGGTATCAAAGCAGGCCTGGCTGCGACCTGTGGGGTGATCGTCGGTGACCAGGTGCTATTGTGGCTGGCAGTAGCCGGCGTCGCCACGTTGCTGGCCACCTACCCGGCAGCCTTCCATGTGGTGCAGTGGGCGGGCGCTGCGTACCTGGCCTATCTCGGCCTGCGCATGCTGCTGAGCAAACCAGGTGACGCGCCACGCACCAGGCGCATGGACAACGGCCAGTACTTGCGCCAGACCATGCTGATCACCCTGCTCAACCCCAAGGCGATCATGTTCTACATGGCATTCTTCCCACTGTTCATCGACCCATTGAAACACCAGGGGCTGGTGACTTTCGGCTTCATGGCGGCGACGGTGGCGGTGATCACGTTCCTGTACGGGTTGATTGCCGTGGTACTGACTCACCGACTGGCCGAACGCATGCGCGCCAACCCAAAGATCAGCAACCTGTTCGAGCGGCTGGCGGGCATTTGTCTGGTGGGGTTTGGCATTAAATTGGCCGCCATGCGCTGAGGCCCCTCGGGCGCGCCCCATGCGGCCCCAAAATTCCAAAGCAAAAAAAAGCCCCCGGCAACTCACAGTTCCCGGGGGTTTGTTCAATCAGCGACTACCCAATCAATTGGTTTCCAGCTGATATGCCTTGCTCACGAACAACGCCGCAAACAGGCTCTTGCCTTCCTTGAACGTGTACTGCTCTTCGAACTTGCCTTCCTCGACCAGCTTCTGCCCAATGGCACATTCCGAATCGCTGTGGTTCTTGCCCTTGGCGCCGAAATCACTGCTCCACGACGACAAGCCAACTTCTTCGCAGAAAGCCGCGAACTTCGCCTTCGGTACACTCTGCTGGAAGTCGCTGTAAGCCTCTTTCAGCGGTTTGAAGCCGCTGTAGCTCACGCTGTAGTTCTCCACCTTCGCCTTGCGCGCAAAGCCACTTACCGCTTCGGCCAAAACGGCCTGGCCGGTGTACGGGCTGTATGCCCCGATCAACATGGCGCTCAAGGCACTCTTGAGCTGGGTTTCGACATCGTCCAGCTCCGGCAGCGACTGGAAGTCGGCCTTGCGTACGATCTCACCCACCTTGGAGCCATCGTTACGGTGGGTTACCACAAACGCCATCGAACCTTCACCATCACTGGAGCGCGTGAGGGTGAAATCCAAGTCGACCGTGGTGCCAAAATCACCCGTGCTGCTGACCAGGAACGCGCCAGTAACCGGCTGGCGTACCGCCATGTTGGCACCCCAATCGAAGCTCGACTCAGTGGCCCGGCCATTGGCGGC
Organism: Pseudomonas sp. NBRC 111132; assembly: GCF_001320565.1. Lineage (NCBI taxonomy): Bacteria > Pseudomonadati > Pseudomonadota > Gammaproteobacteria > Pseudomonadales > Pseudomonadaceae > Pseudomonas > Pseudomonas sp. NBRC 111132. The sequence goes on along the minus strand of NZ_BCBI01000096.1, from coordinate 3,750 downwards.
CAGCTCGGCGCGCGGCTGGATCTCGTCGCTGACATCAGCCACCAGCACCACTTCGGCGCCCTTGCTGGCAACGAAGGGGTTGGCCATCTGCATGCCCAGCAATTGGATGTGAAGGGTGCCGTCCTTGCTGTCGCCGTCATGGGCCAGTTTCAGCGCATCGGCTTTGAGGTATATGCCGGCGACATTGCGGCTGACATTGAGCTGGTACTTGGCCCAACCTGCCAAGCCCTCCTCCGGCGAACCACCGCGAGCCGATTCCATCAAGCTGGTCAGGCCGCGCATGAACTGCTGGGCGCCATTGGTCTGGGCCGCAGCGACGCGGATTTCGGGGTCGGCGACTGTCAGGTTGCCAGAGAACGCCGAATAGGAAATGTCGCCCTCAGACAGTACATCTTCAAGGAAATAGCGCTCCTTGAAATCCTCGTAGTAGGCCAGCGCAGCCTTCTTGCCCGAGCTGGAGACCATCGCATAGCCACCACCGAGCACCAGCACCGCCGCGGCTACACCGCCAATCAGCAGCTGCTTCTTGTTCATCTGTTTGATCATGGTGTTTGCCTCACTGGACCATGGCGGAAGCGTTGTTCCAGTCGTTCACGTACTTTTGGGAGACCTCGGGGGTCCAGCTGAAATCGATACCGGCGTTGGGGAATTCCTTGGCCAGCACGGCGCCGAACGACACACGGTCGGCACAGTGGTCCTGCTGGCAGGCCTCGGGCTCACCTGCGCTGTAGGCACGGTAGGTGGGCACGGCGCGGCCATCGTCCAGCGGGTAGTACGGCGTGGCGTTGGCGACCTGGGTCACGTACCAGCCTTCGCTATACTCCTCGTCCGCCACCAAGCGGCCCTTGCTCGGGAAGTCGAGGGTGTAGAAATCGCCCTTCTTGCCGGTAACGTGCACCATCATTGGCGCAACGCGGGCCGAGGTCGCAGGGTCTTGCTGCGCCAGCGGCGAAGCGAAACGCACCTTGATGCCAGCCATTTGCGCCAGCGCCTCGGTTTCGCGCCCCTTGAAGTCGCTCATGCCGTCTTGCAGCTGCTGGTAGCGTTCCAGCACTCGGGTGTGCACGCGGGCCAGCTCCTGTTGACGCTGACGCTCTTCACGCACACGCTGCTGCTCTCGTTGAACCGCCCAGTTGGCACCCTCGCGCACATCGAAGAACAGGCCTTGGCGGGTGATGCCGATGCGGTTGCGAGTGATCTTCTGTGCGTCGTTGCCCCACATGCTGTTCGTAATTGCCGAAATATCTTTGACGATGAACAGGTTGGCCACATCGGTGGTGGTCGGCGAGGTGGCCTTGATCAGGTCGAAGATTTCCAGCGCGGCTTCCTTGTACTTGGCCGCGTCCAGGGCGAACGACTCGTCAGGCGTTACGGCAACGTAGTACGGATCGCTGCTGAACGGGCGGAGCACGCCGTAGCTGGAACGGGTGAAGGTCAGGTACACCTTCATCTGCCGGCTGGGGATCTCGCCCACCAGGAACGCGGCCTGGTCAGCATCCGCCGTGAGGTAGGAAACAGCCTTGTCCTTCACTGCAGATTCGAGGTTCTTGTTGAAGATCAGCCCGCTGGGGTGAGCGTATACGCGGGTCCAGTTGTCGCCACGGTAGGTGCCAACGGCTTTCCAGCTGATTTTTTCGAAGCTGCCTTCACCAAAGCCGGAGGCCGGGCACGGCATCACCGGGGTAGTGCCGAACGACAGGGTGTCGCCGTCGCTGATGATCGAGGTGCTAAGCACCCATTTGCAGCCTGTGCCATCCGTTACCTGCATCAGGTTGCGGTTTTGCAGGACCACGGCGCGGCCGAAGTCCGAGGTTGGGGCAGCGGCTACCGCAGCAGCAGGTGCTGGAACAGGCGGTGCGACTGGGGCTGCTACCGGGGTTTCGGCAACGGGGGCTGGCGCGGGTTCTGCAGCAACCACCGGGGCCGGGGCCACCTCTGCTTTTGCAGGCGCTGGTTCAACTACAGCAGGCGCCGGCGCAGCGGCAACGGCTACCGGGGCTTCTGCTGGCGCAGGTACAGCGGGTGCAGCCGGGGCCGGGGCAGCAACGGCCGGAGCAGGTGCTGGTGCTGGTGCTGGTGCAGCTGGTGCCGCGGCAGGCGCGACGGCCAGGGTCACCAGGCCCAGGTTGGTGGCATTGCCCGAACCGCTGGCGTAAAGGTTGCCCTTGGCGTCAACCGCCTTCCAGCTCACCTTGGCGGTCGCGCAGTCCTTGGCGAACACGAACGGCAGCTTGGTCAGCAGCCCCGACAGCAGCTCCTGCTTGTCCCAGGCCGGGCGGGTGATGGTCAGCTCGACCTCGGGTTTGCACCAGGTGGCGGCGTCCCCAGGTACTTCGACCTTGATGTTTTCTTTCTTCGAGAAGGCCAGCTCGTGGGCGAACGCCTGCGGTACCAGACCACAAGCGCCGACCACAGCCAGCGCGAGCGCGTGCTTTTTCATGGAGTTCCTCAGATCAGTTCCCAGGTGCCGTTGGCTTGTTTGCAGAAGGTGTTCTGCTCTTGCTCGGTCTGGCCGCTTTGCGATTTCAGGCTGACCGTGACCGGGCGGCAGGCGGCTTCGGCGGCGACCGTTTCGGTCGGCAGCGACTGCACCGAATCCAGGTCGAAGCCTTGGGTTTCCTTGCTGGCGGCAACGTCCAGCTCGTCCAGGTTCACCGCTGGCGTCACACGCTTGGCCACGGCCTGCGCCTTGGGCTCGACGTAGTTCTTGTGCACGTAACCCACGGTCACGCCCTTGCGCCCGACCAGGATCCAGTCACCAGTGGAGCCGACGGCGGTGAACTCGGTGTGGTTTTTCAGGCTGCCAACTTTCTCGCCACTCTGGTTGGGTGCGGCACGCACGTTCAGGTTGTCGCTGACGGTCACGTAGGGCTCGTTGATCAACTTCATCGACGGCACCGCCTGGATCTTCGGCGCGCGCTTGACCTCGACCTTCTTGGTCTGGGTGTATTCCTTGCCCGGCACGATCTGCGCGGTAGCACCCGAGTGGTCGGACTTCCAGGTAACTGGCTGGGCGCTGGCGGTAGCCTGCTGCTGGCTCAACACTTCCTGGGTGCGCAGCGCCAGGGCCTGCTGGTCCTTCTCGTCCAGCATGTGACCGATGCGGTTGCCCACGTAGGCACCAATGCCACCGGCGATCAGGGCTGCGGCGATCTTGCCGTTGCCACTGCCCATGGTCGAGCCGATGGCCACACCGGCCAGGCCGCCAATCACGGTGCCCGCTTGCTCTTTGCTGATCCCGAGCTGTGCACAGGCCGTGGTAGAGGCGATGGCGACCGCCAGAAGGGACGCGACGAATTTCTTACGCAAGTGGAGCACTCCATTTTCGGTGGGGCGCACAGCCGCGTACCGCAGCCAGGATCTGGCGGCAGCATTCGACGTTGTGCGGTTTTATGAGTGAGCTGGCAGCACTGGACGCGGACGGCAATTTAGCCGTCGAACGAAGGGCGTAGAGGAAGACCAGTACGGCGCGAAGCATCCAACGAATCCATGTCAGGAAGAGGTCATCGCCCAGCGCGCGTAATCATTACGGCGTTTGGCCTGGGCGTGAGTGGCGTATTAGAGGCCCGCATTGTAGCGCAAGGTGCCGTTGACAGTTCAAGACAAAATGTTGCGAGAAACCGCTCTGTCTCGGCTTAGTCGACATAGTTGCAGGAGCGGCTCTGTTTCGCGAAAGGACCAAGGCACTGCTGAATGATGCTGAATTTGGAATGATGCAAAACAAGGCACAACGAAAAAGCCCCTGAAAGC
>NZ_BCBI01000095.1:0-13704 GCF_001320565.1 Pseudomonas sp. NBRC 111132 | reverse complement strand
TAGTGAAACGATGCATCGCCGATGGTAGTGTGGGGTTTCCCCATGTGAGAGTAGGTCATCGTCAAGATTCATTTCGCAAAACCCCTATCTGCACATGCAGGTAGGGGTTTTGTCTTTAAGTAGGAACTACAGAGATTCGCAGGCACGTCCGAAGGACGGGCCAGCACACAGAATTTCTTGACGACCATAGAGCATTGGAACCACCTGATCCCATCCCGAACTCAGCAGTGAAACGATGCATCGCCGATGGTAGTGTGGGGTTTCCCCATGTGAGAGTAGGTCATCGTCAAGATTCAAACCCAAAGCCCCTGTCTGCGATGCAGACAGGGGCTTTGTCTTTTCCGGGTTTCAATAACGCTCAAAACTGATAGCTGACCGTAGCGCTCACATTGCGCTCTTCACCCATGTAGCAGTAGTTCAGGCTGGCACATGAGGTAATGTAGCTTTCATTGGTAAGGTTGTTTGCGTTCAGCCGCACATCCACACCCGTCAGACCCACCTTCCCCAGGTCATAGCCGATCGAAGCGTCGAACAGGGTGTAGGAAGGCACCTTCATGCTGTTTTCCGCATCCACCCAGCTATAGCCCACATATCGCACCCCACCGCCCAGCCGCAGTCCATCCAGAGCCCCTTGGTGGAAGTTATAGTCAGCCCACAGCGAGAACATCTGTTTCGGTGCCTGGGTTGGCGCGTTGCCTTCATTGTCCAGGCTGGCCGACACCAGGCTCGGCATCGACTTGGCGTACTCGATATCGGTGAAGGTATAGCCACCCAGCAGTTTCAGGCTGTCGCTCAGCTGCACATGAGCCTCTAGCTCCAGCCCTTGCGAGCGTACTTCACCTACCGGGCGATAAAAGTTTTCGTCAGGCTGCTTCGAAGCCAGGTTTTCCTGCTCGATACGGAACACCGATGCGGTAAACAGGTTGTCGCTGCCCGGAGGCTGATACTTGATGCCGGCTTCCCACTGAGTGCCCTCGGTCGGTGCCAGCGGGCGGCCTTGCTGGTCGGACACGGTATTGGGATTGAACGACTCCGAGTAGCTGACATAAGGCGCAATGCCATTCTCGAACAGGTAGAGCACCCCGGCCCGGGTAGTAAACCTGGAGCGCTGATCGCTGACCTTGGTGTCGCTGTCGCGATTCTCCTCGGACACCTTCACCCAGTCCTGGCGAAGCCCAAGGGAGAATCGCCACTGGTCGACCTCCACCAGGTCCTGCAGATACACACCTGTTTGCTGCAAGCGCCGCTGGTAGCGGTTTTCGCCCAGTACCTGAAGGTTGCCATTGCCGTATTGCGGGTTGCCGGCGTTCAGCGGGTCGACCGTGCCATAGCGCCATGCGACATCGGCTTTGCGTCGCTGGTAGTCTGCGCCCAGCAGCAGGGTGTGTTTGGCAGCGCCGGTGAAGAATTCCGCCTGCAGCATATTGTCGATGATGTACGAATGCAGGCGCTCGTCGCCGCCGGTATAGGCGCGGTTGAGAATGTTGCTGTCGGCATCCGCCCAGCCGGCCGAGTACACCTGGTCCATGGACACGTCGGAATCCTGGTAGCGGAAGTTCTGCCGCGCGGTGAACACATCGTTGAAGCGATGCTCGAACTGGTAGCTGAAGGACTGCTGGGTGCGCTCGTAATTATCGATACCCGGCTCACCCTCGAAAAAGTGGTCCGACAAGCGCAAGCCGTTGCGCTTATGCAGCATACCGTCAGCAGGGTTGCCGCCGTGGTACCCGCCGTTAGGGTCGTGCTGCAGGTAAGCCTGCAGTGTGAGCGAGGTGTCCTCGGTGAAGTCGACGCTGATGGCCGGGGCGATGGTATAGCGTTCTTCCTTGTTGTGGTCGAACTGTGTGTCCGAAGCATCCGCCAAACCTGTCAGGCGATACGCAATACGCTTGTCATCATCTACAGGGCCACTGAAGTCGAAGCCCATGCTCCGCTGGCCCTGGGTGCCGACCGTGGCTTGAACCTGGTGGAAAGGGGTGAGCAGTGGCTTCTTGGTGGTAAGGGCTACCAGGCCGCCCGGCGAGCTTCGCCCATAGAGTACTGAAGACGGCCCCTTGAGAATGTCGATGCGCTCAAGGAAGTACGGGTCCACCTGCATGGTGCTGTAAGTGCCATTGTCGCCCATGGACTTGAGCCCATCGACGTAGATGTTATCCACCGAGCCGTCGTTGAAGCCGCGCATGGCCACATAGTCGTAGCGATGGGTGGCACCGTAGGGGTTGGTCAGTACCCCAGGCGTGTAGCGCATGGCCTGGGCAACGGTCTGAGAGCCCTGATCGTCCATCTGCTGGCGAGTTACTACCGAGACCGATTGGGAGGTCTCCACCAGTGGCATGCTGGTCTTGGTCGCCACTTGGCTATGCGTGGCGTTGTAACCCTCCATGCTGCCCAAGGCGTTGCCCAGAGAGAAACTACGGACATCGGTGTCTGGCAATGCCAGGGCTGCGTCCTGATGCTGTGCCTGCAGCACATAGTTGCGTCCGTCCTGGCTGACAGCTTCCAGCCCGCTGCCATTAAGCAACTGGCGCAGCGCGTGATCAATGGCGTATTGCCCCTGCAGGCCGTTGGATTGCAGGCGATCGGTCAACTGAGGCGTACTGGACAGGGTGATGCCGGCCTGGCGAGCGAACTGGTTCAATACATCGGCCAGTTGGCCGGCCGGTATTGCATAGTGATGACTCACTTGGGCTGTTTCAGCCGCAACGGACAGTTGCGCAACAGCTGCCAGGCCCATGGCGGTACCAAACAGAGCAGCCCGTATGGCATGGCGTAAGTAAGCGGACTGCAGGACTGGTCGAAAATCATTCGGGCTGAAAGTGTGGTTTAACACCGGCTTGATGAACATGAAGGGTCCGTTGAAGTGATGAGGGCAGAAGATGTCGCTTACTGTCCTAGCCGGACCGGGGTTCAAAACCCGACAAAAAACGTTAAGGCCTCATCAGGTCGTGCTTTCGACACGCACCCACCAGCGTGTACGTTGATGAACCCGTACGGGCAGCGTCTGCGGTAGCAGCCGAAGCAATTGTTCCGGGTCTTCGAGGCGGAATACGCCCGACAGGCGCAGGTCGGCAATCTCGTTGCTGCAGCCCAGGTAACCATGGCGATAACGGCTGACCTGCGCGAGAAAATCCGCGAGGCGCATGTTCTGAGTGACGATCAGCCCTTCAGTCCATGCCATCGCGTCCATGTCCATCTGTGCGATCCGTTGTGCGCCATGAGCATCCAGGCGCCAGTTCTGTCCACTCTCGATCCACTGCAGTTGGGCAATGCCAGGCCGGTGTATCGCCACTTTTCCGCGGCTGACGCTGACACGTGTGCAGTCGCTATCCTGATAGGCTACAAAGCGTCCTTCAAAGCCTTCCAGCAGCACGTCGCGGGTTTGTACAAACACGGGATGCCGGGGATTACACGTGATCATCAGTTCGCCATGCTTCAGGCGGACCAGACGCTGCCGATCAATGAAGGCCAGGTCCACGGCACTGCGGGTGTTGAGTTGCATCAGTGAGCCATCGGGCAGGGTGAAGACGCGCCGTTCGCCCGTGCCGGTGGCATAGTCCGATGCCCAGGCACTGACAGCATCGAGGTCTTTAGCCAGCCAGCTCGCCGATCCCGCCATGACAACGCCCCCAAGCAGCTTCAACGCCTGCCTTCGACGCAGGCGCTGCTGGCTGGTTTCCAGGGTCTGCAAAGCCAGCCCGGCACCGGGGATGGCGCGTAGGTCGAGGTTTTGATGCAAGTGCGTCACCCGTTGCCAGGCTTGTTCGTGTTCGTGGTGGACACTGCGCCATTGCGCACACTGTTGTTGCAACGCCAGGTCGTGCCCACTCTCGCGCAACCGTAGCATCCACTGGATGGCCTGCTTGACCGCTTTCGTATCAGGGCGTGCGGCGGTCATCGACTCAGCACTCGTCCTGGTAGTGCAGCACGTAGCAGTGATAGAGCGCATCGGCAATGTAGCGTTCTACGGTGCGCACCGAGATCCCCAGCTGTTCGGCGATGGCCTGGTGCTTCAGCCCCTCGCATTGAGCCAGGAGGAATGCGCGACGTACCTTGGGTTTGAGGCCGTCGAGCATGCGTGCAATGCGCTCAAGCAACTCCAGTAGCAGCTCGCGGGTTTCGGCAGAGGGGGCCAATGCTTCCGGCACATGCGCCAAAGCCTCCAGGTAAGCCCTGTGCAGTTCCTCGCGCCGCCAGTGATCGATCACCAACCCGCGCGCTACCGTGCGCAGGAAGGCCCTGGGTGCATTCAGTTGCAATTGTTCACGGCGCTGTAGCAAGCGTACGAAGGTGTCTTGGGCCAGGTCGGCGGCATCGGCCGCATTGCCTAGCTTGCTGCGCAGCCAGGCATGCAGCCAGCCGTGATGGTCACTGTATAGCGTTTGCACGCAGTCGTTGCTGGGCATGGGGGAGGGGCGCCGGCATCAATGGACATGAATGATAATTAGTCTCATTGTTGGTGGCGCCGCATCAATTTGCAACCCATCTGGTCGCACGCTGCGCTAGGCGGCAGTGGGTTAGCGCCCCAGTTGTGTATCCAGGTACTTGCGAATTACCCGCGCCCCGCTGTTGAGATGCCGTTCCAGCACCGCTACCGCCTCATCCACCAGTTTGTCGCTGGCCGCATCCGCCAGTGCGTTGTGATCGTCCTGAGTGAGCTTGCCCAAGCCCATGGACGAAAGATGGAAGCGCAGGAAGCGCTCTTCCTCGTTCAGTTCGTTCTCGATCAGGCGCAGTAGCTTCTTGTTTGGTGCCCTGCTGTATAGCGCCATGTGGAACAGGCGGTTGAGGCGGCCGATTTCGGCGTGACGGGTTTCATTCTCCAGTTGCTGGATATACCCGCGGGCGCTGGCGATGTCGCTGGCATCGAGCAGCGGGATCGACTGGCGCAGCGCCTCACTCTCGAGCAATACGCGCAGGGCATAGGTGTCCACTGCATCCTCACCGATCAGCGGCGCAACCACAGCGCCCTTGTGCATCTCTACTTTCAACAGGGATTGCGCTTCGAGCTGGCGCAGGGCTTCGCGCACGGGCATGCGGCTGACACCGAACAAGGTGGCGAGTTCTTGTTGGCGCACGGCAGTACCTGGGGGTAAGCGCCCATCGAGAATGGCACTGCGCAGGCGCTCTTCGATCACGCCACGGGCCTGATGCGGCAGCAGCTGTTCGCTTGCCAGCACATTGCTCAGTTTGATTTTCTCGGCCACGCGACGTCTGCCTTAACAATGACTAAAGTTGGATCCAATGACAGTAGTAACAGCTTGTAAGGGTGTCAAACCTGCACCCGCACGGGTACGGGCGCCCCAAAAGCGCGGCTATGGTGGATGAAGTCGTCTGCCAAAGGAAGCGCCCTTCAGAAGGATATAACTAGAAAGTGTAGGCGGCCTGACAGGCGGGTGCATGATTGCAGGGTGCCATTGTCTTTTGTTGTGGCAAGCCCCACCATCGCTGCTTTCGACTGGTCTGAACAGGGCTTCGCAGTGGCGATATCCTGGTTGCTGAAAACCGTTGTGCGACGTGTTGGCTTTGCCGCGCTGCTGGGCAGTCTGCTGCTGGGCGGCTTGCACGCGGATTGGGATTTTTCCCAGATCAGCCGCAAGTCGCAGGCGCTCTACGGCCCGTTGGGTGCCGGGCAGGGCCGTATCGATGCCTGGCAGAACCTGATGGCTACGCAGAAGCAGGGGACTGAGCTTGAGCGGCTGCAAGTGGTCAACCGCTTCTTCAACCAGCAATTGCGCTATGTCGAAGACATCGACCTGTGGCATGAAGTCGATTACTGGGCCACGCCTGTGCAGGCACTGATCAAAGGTGCAGGGGATTGCGAGGACTACGCCATCGCCAAATATTTCAGCCTGCGGCGCATGGGTATCCCCAGTGAAAAACTGCGCATTACCTACGTCAAGGCGCTGCGACAGAACCGGGCACACATGGTCCTGACCTATTATTCAAGCCCACAGGCCCAGCCTTTGGTGCTCGACAGCCTGATGGACGCCATCAAGCCGGCAAGCCAACGTACCGATCTGTTGCCGGTGTACGCCTTCAATGGCGAGGGGCTGTGGCTGACGGGCGCTGCCGGGAACAAGAAGGTCGGCGATACCAAGCGGCTGTCACGCTGGCAGGATTTGTTGAAGAAAATGCAGGCCGAAGGGTTCCCGGCCGAGCCGGTTTACTGAAGGAGCACAGATGTCACTGTTCAAACAATTGCTGTTGGCCATTTGCCTGTTCCTGGTGGTCGCCTTCAGTGGCAGTTTCATGGTCAGCCTGGAAAGCTCGCGCAGCCAGTATGTCAACCAGTTGCGCTCGCACGCCCAGGACGCGGCGACCGCGCTGGCGCTGTCGCTGACGCCGAATATCGACGACCCGGCGATGGTCGAACTGATGGTTAGCTCGATCTTCGACAGTGGTTACTATGCAAGCATCAAGGTCGTCGATCTGGGCTCCAATGCTGTGCTGGTGGAGCGCCACGCTGAGCCGGACCCAGGTGGCGTACCGCGATGGTTCGTGCACTTGATCGGCCTTGAGGCTGCTGGTGGCGATGCCATCGTCAGCCGTGGCTGGCAACAGGCCGCGCGCGTTGAAGTGATCAGCCACCCGATGTTCGCCATTGCCAAACTTTGGCAAAGTGCTCTGGGCAGCCTGGGTTGGTTGCTGTTGTGTGGTGCGGCCAGTGCTGTGCTCGGTGCATTGCTGTTGCGCCGCCAGTTGCGGCCGCTGGACTATATGGTTGAGCAATCCCACGCGATTGCCCGCCGCGAATTCCTCAGCCTTCCAGAGCTGCCGCGCACGCCAGAGTTACGCCGTGTGGTGCAGGCGATGAACCAGATGGTCGAGAAACTCAAAGCGCTGTTCACCGAGCAGGCCGAGCGCAGTGAGCGGCTGCGTGCCGAGTCCTACCAGGACAGCCTGACCGGGCTGTCCAACCGCCGGTATTTCGAAATGCAACTGAACACCCGGGTGAGCAACCTGGAAGAGGCGCGCGCCGGCTACCTGCTGTTGCTGCGGGTTCAGGGCCTGGCCGGCCTGAATGCCCGCCTTGGCGGCCAGCGTACCGACCAGTTGCTGCAGGCAGTAGGCGAACAGTTGCGCCGCACCTGTGCAAGCTACCCGGAAACCAATGACCTGATTTCCCGCAGCCGCGGTGGCGAGTTTGCCGTGCTGGCGCCGGGCATGGTGCATGAAGAGGCTGTGCAACTTGCCCAGGCCCTGGAGGCGACGCTGCAGAGCCTGCACGAAACGGGTGCCAGTGATATCGACCCGGTCGCTTGTATCGGCCTGGCGCCGTTCAGCCCCGGTGACTCACCGCAGGCGTTGCTGAAACTCGCCGACGAGGCGCTGGCCCGTGCCGAGAACCAGCCAACGCCGGGCTGGGTGTGCCTTGAACAAGGCGTTGCCGCAGTGGCTGGGGACAGCCAACATGCCTGGCACGAGCGGCTCGATCAGGCATTCGGCAATGGGCATTTCGAGCTGTTCTTCCAGCCCGTGGTGGATTGTGCTTCAGCGCAACGGGTACTGCACCACAAAGTGATTTCGCGTTTGCAGGATGGCCAGGGCGAGGCGTTGCCAGCGGGCCGCTTCCTGCCCTGGTTGGAGCGCTTCGGCTGGATGCCACGGCTGGATGTGCTGGTGCTGGAGAAAGTGTTGGCGCACCTACGAGGGCACGACCAGGTGCTGGCGCTGAACCTGTCCGCCGCCACCCTGGCCGACCCCAAGGCCCTGCAGCGCGTCTTCGAGCTGCTGGGCCAGAACGCGGCGCTCGGCCCGCGGCTGGTTTTTGAAATTGGCGAGGAGCAGTTGCCTGAACAGGCCGCCTTGGAGCAGCTCACCCGGCGCCTGCACGGGCTTGGCTTCGGCCTGGCGCTGCAGCGCTTTGGCGGGCGCTTCAGCATGATCGGCAACCTGGCGCACCTGGGCCTGGCGTACCTGAAGATTGACGGCAGCTACATCCGCAACATCGACCATGAGCAGCACAAGCGGTTGTTCATCGAAGCGATTCAGCGTGCGGCCCACAGCATCGATTTACCGCTGATTGCCGAGCGGGTCGAGACCGAAGGGGAGCGGCGGGTGTTGCAGGAGATGGGGGTAGGTGGGATTCAGGGCCAGCTGGTCGGTGAGCCTGCGCCCTGGCGCTAAAGAGCTTTACTGCCAGTTGCCTGATCTGACTCCCAGGCCTGACGCTGTGCATGTGGGAGCGGCCTTGTGTCGCGAAAAGGGCTGCATGGCAGCCCCAGTAGTTTATGCAGTAATGCGAAAATCCCGGGGCCGCGTTGCGGCCCTTTCGCGACACAAGGCCGCTCCCACAGAGAAAGCGCGCGGCCTTGAGTCTGCCTTCTAGCGCTCGCGCAGCGCTTCCGAACGCGCCTTCATGATCGGCTTGAGCAGGTAGCTCATGATGGTCTTCTTGCCGGTCATGATGTCCACCGTCGCCACCATCCCCGGAATGATCAGCAGCGGCTTCTCGTCCGTCCCCAGGTGGCTGCGATCGGTGCGCAGCTTGATCAGGTAGTAAGTGGTCTTCTTGTCTTCATCGGTGATGGTGTCGGCGCCGATCTGCTCAAGCTTGGCCTTCAGCCCACCGTAGATGGTGTAGTCATACGCCGTGAACTTGACTGTCGCTTCCTGGCCAGGGTGCAGGAAGGCGATGTCTTTGGGCAGGATCTTCGCCTCGATGACCAGCGTGTCGTCCAGTGGCACGATCTCGATGATATCGCTGCCAGGCTGGATTACACCGCCAATGGTGTTCACCAGCAGTTGCTTGACGATACCGCGCACCGGCGAAGTGACCATGGTGCGGTGAACCCGGTCGTCCAGCGCTTTGCTGGTGGCGGTGGCCTTGTTCAGTTCGGTGCGCGCTTCGTTCAGCTGGGTTAGCGCTTCGCTGCGGAACTTGCCACGGGTCTCTTCGATCTTGCTTTGCACCTCGCGGATGGCAGCCTCGGCACGCGGGATGGCCAGTGCGGTGGAGTCCAGCTGACCGCGGTTTTCCACTTCAGCACGGCGCAGGCGCAGCACCTCAACCTGGGAAATCGCGCCGGTCGCCACCAGCGGTTCGGACATGCCGATTTCCTTGCGCAGCAGCTCAAGGCTGTTAGCGTACTGGGCGCGCTTGGAGCTGTATTCGCGCAGTTCCTGCTGGCGTTGGACCAGCTGCTGCTGCAGGCCGCCAATTTCATCCTGCAGTTGCTGGCGCCGGCTCTGGTACAGCGACTCTTCACTGGCCGCCTGGCTTGGCGCGGCTTTGCGCAGTTCTTCGTCGATCTTCAGCGGGCTGTCCTGGACCTCGGCGCTCAAGCGTTCGACCCGCAGGGCCATGGCCAGGCGGTCGGCCTCGGTTTCACCCACGTTGGAGGCGAAGCGGGTTTCATCCAGGCGTAGCAATGGCTGGCCGACTTCGACGATCTCCCCTTCCTTTGCGAAAATTTCAGCGACGATGCCGCCCTCCAGGTTCTGGATCTTCTGCACCTTGGACGACGGAATGGCCTTGCCTTCACCCCGTGTGACTTCGTCGATGGGCGCAACGCTGGCCCACACGATCAAGAACACGAAGAACAGGATCACGCCCCAAATGGTCAGCCGCACCACCCGCGGCGCATCCTCGATAAGGGCCTTGTTGACCTCCGGCAGCGGCTGGCCGCCAAGCGAGTCACTGCCTTTGAAATAGCGCCGCAGGCCGTCCTTGAACTGCCCCATATCCAGCTTATGCAACACTGATTTGCCCCTTCTTCAGCGCATCCATGACCGCGGCTTTCGGGCCGTCGGCGACAATCTGCCCGCGATCGATCACAATCAGCCGGTCCACCAGCGACAGCAGCGAGGCACGGTGCGTGACCAGTAGCACCGTCTTGCCTTCCACCACCGCTTGCAGGCGCTGCTTGAGGCGTTCTTCACCGGTGTTGTCCATGGCGCTGGTCGGCTCGTCCAGCAGCAGTATCTGTGGGTTGAGCAGCAGCGCACGGCCCAGGGCGACGTTCTGCCGCTGGCCGCCGGACAGGTTCTGACCGCGTTCACCCACTTGCAGCTCATAGCCGTCCGGGTGCAGCCGGGCGAACTCATGCACGCCCGCCAGTTCGGCGGCTTGCAGGATCAATTCGTCTTCGATGTAGCGGGCGCCGCTGACCAGGTTGTCACGCAAGGTGCCGGCCAATAGCTGGATGTCCTGCGGGACGTAGCCGATATTGTGGCGCAGTTCGCTGACATCGATCTGGCGAATGTCCACGCCATCGACCAGCAGTGAGCCACCATCGGCCTCGTACAGGCCGACGATAAGCTTGGCCAGCGAGCTCTTGCCCGAGCCGCTGCGGCCGATGATGCCGACCTTCTCGCCAGGGCGGATGGTGAGGTTGATGTTCTTCAGGGCCAGGTTCTGCTGGTTCGGGTAGGTGAAGTCGACCCCACGGAACTCGACGCTACCCTGCAGCACCTTGCGGCTCAGCGGGCGCTCTTCGAAGTTGCGCTCTTGCGGCAGCTCCATCATATGGTCGGTGGAGACCATGGTCACCTTGGCTTGCTGATAGCGGGCGAGCAGGCCATTGAGCTGGCCCAGCGGGCCGAGGGCGCGGCCGCTGAGCATGTAGCAGGCCACCAGGCCGCCCATGCTCAGGTTGCCGTCGATGATCAGGTACACGCCGACGCAGATCATTGCCACGCCTGCCAGTTGCTGGATCAGCAGGGTGATATTCATCGCCAGGCTCGACAGCACCTTTACACGCAGTTCCAGGCGGCTGAGGGTGCCGAGGGTCTGCTCCCACATGTACTGACGCTCGCTTTCGGCGTTGTTGACCTTCACCGCATCCAGGCCGGCCAGTGTCTCGATCAGGCTGGACTGGCGCTCAGAGGCCAGGGCCATGGTCCGTTCCATGGTCGCCATCAGCGGCCGTTGCAGGGCGTAGCCGATGCCCAGGGCCAGCGGGAAGGCAATAATCGGGATCCATACGAGGTGCCCGCCAATGATGGCGATGACGATCAGGATGAGGATGGTGAAAGGCAGGTCGATCAGGCTGGTCAGGGTCAGCGAGGCAAGGAAGTCGCGCAGGCCCTGGAACTCGTGAATGTTCTGAGCAAAGCTGCCGACCCGTGCAGGCCGGTACTTCATCGACATGCCGACGATGCGCTCGAACAGCGTTGCCGAGATGATCAGGTCGGTCTTTTTGCCGGCCAGGTCCAGGCACAGGCCGCGCAGGCCCTTGAGTATCAGGTCGAAGATATACGCGCCGGCGATACCGATGGCCAGCACCCAGAGCGTCGAGGTGGCCTGGTTGGGCACCACCCGGTCATACACGTTCATCACGAACAGCGGCGCGGCCAGGGCGATCAGGTTGATCACCAGGCTGGCGGCGATCGCGTCGATGTACAGCCACTTGCTGCGCAGCAGGGTGTCGCGGAACCACGACTTCGCCCGTGGGATGAGGTTGCCGTGGTTGACGTCGAACTTGTGCTGCGGCTGCGCAAAGAACACGCGGCCGCTGTAGTCGCTTTGCAGCGCTTCACGGCTGACGTGCACCTCGCCACCATCGCTCTCGCTGAGCAGCAGGCGTGCGGTGTCCTCATTTTCCCAGCCCAGCAGAACGGCGCTGCGGCCTTCCTTGAGCAGCAGCATGGCCGGCATGGCGATGCTCGGGATCTGCTCCAGCTTGCGCTGCAGCAGGCGCCCTTGCAGGCCTGCCCGGGCGGCGGCACGGGGCAGCAGCTCGGGGCTCAGGCGCTGGGCGGGCAGCGGCAGGCCTGTGGTCAACATGACCCGGCTGGCGGGTTTCTGGTGCAGCACACACAGGCTCAACAGACTATCCAGCAGGGGATCGTCATGCTGACTGCGTGGATCGTGGCTGAGTTGGACTCGACTGACTTCGGATTCCACGCGGCGCTCTCTTCATCCTTGTGGTGGGTGGGGTAGGTGTGCCGCCGTCAAAGGTCAGGCCGGCTCACCCTGGCAATCTATGGTGCTACCAAGCTGTGCGGATAAGGGCTATGACACCCTGAGGCTTGTGCAACTGGCCAATGGTCGCCCTGAATCGGTGTTGAGTAAACAATTCTAGGTGCTTCATTTTTACCAGACGTAGCGGCGCTATGAATGTTTCATTTTTGATCCAGCCATTAGGCTTGGCGCCAAGTTGCAGCATAGCCTGCCATCCAGCCTGCGGCGGCAGGGGCTTCGATATCCAGCTTAGTCATTGTCAGTAAACAGGCGCTGGTTAATTGGCGTTTGGTTGTAACTTGTTAGTCAAAATTCATCTATAGAAAGCACATCCCTGGGCCGTCAGCGTTCGATAATCGCAAGCGGTTTCCCATGAGTGGGGCGGCAGTATTGGCGCACCCGTGCAGCATCTCTTTGATTTGCGACAATTCGCTGCTCGTGGTGTATGCACAATTGAAAACCTGTGCGGCTTGAGCGTGCAACGCATTCGCGATTCAACCTGCTTTCAGTCCGCTGGCAAGCCGCAACCCGGCAAGGTTTGTGCTTTATGGACATGCAGTGCCGGGGCGATTGACAGTGGTTTGAATGTTGACGCCAATAACACTGACCGCGCCCGATGAACGATGGCCTCGCCGCATCATCCATGGCGGCCCAGGTGTGTAAATAAGTACCTGGATCGAGGGATAAACAGGCTTTAGATGATGTACGACATTTGTCCTTGAGAAACGCTTGGCTAAGGTACAAATATCAATGTGACATTACATTGCCGATTGTTTAGGATGGCATGTATAAGGTCAATAGTTTGGCAGTTAAGCAATTCCAAATAGTTATAGACGGAATATTGACGTCAAAAAACGTCAAGAGATCATCTACATAGTTCCGCCTGAAGTGGCTAGCAAGCGCCGCTCTGGCAGGGAAGTACCCCATCGGGTCACACGGAGAGTCCAATGAGCAGCGTTGTAGCCATCGTCAAAAGTATTGTCGGCCAGGTTATTGCGGTATCCCCAGAGGGCATCCGGCGTGTACTCATCGAGGGTGACCGTCTATTGACCGGTGAAGAAGTGCTCACTGGTCCTGGTGGCGCGGTTACTCTGGAACTGGCTGATGGCCGTCTGCTCGATCTGGGTCGCGATAGCCAATGGAGCGCTGAAGCACCTGACAGCAGCACCGATCTGAGCCAGGCGACTGCCCAGGCTGCGCCGTCGGTGGAAGAGCTGCAGCAGGCGATTGCTGCGGGTGTCGACCCGACTACAGAGCTTGAAGCTACCGCAGCTGGCCCGTCGGCAGCGGGCGGTGGTGGTGCGCTGGGCGGTGGTCATAGCTTCGTGATGCTCGAAGAAACGGCGGGCCGGGTCGACCCGACGGTTGGCTTCCCGACTGACGGCTTGGGCTTTGCCGCTGCGCTCGATAGCGAGGAAGTGGGCCTGCTGGACACCAACGGCAACAACCTGGTGATCCCACCGACGACGGACACCAACGTTGCTACGGACCTGATTCTTGGCGCTACCCCTTCGATCAGCGAGGCGGGTGGCGTAATCGTTTATACCGCCACGGTTGGCCAGGCACCGACCACCAACCTGGTCGTTACCCTGTCCAATGGTGCTGTGATCGTCATTCCGGCCGGGCAGACCAGCGGTAGCGTCAACGTCGTGGTCCCGGCGAATGACACCCCATATATCGACGGTGGCCAGATTTCGGCGACCGTGACAGGTAGCACCGGTGGTGGCGGGCTGACGGTAACATTGCCGCAAACGCCTGCGGTTACCCAGGTGACGGATACCATCGACACCACCACGGCT
>NZ_BCBI01000094.1:0-13792 GCF_001320565.1 Pseudomonas sp. NBRC 111132 | reverse complement strand
CACCTGATCAGAAGTCCAGGTTCGACACCGACAGCGCGTTACTTTCGATGAAGTCACGACGCGGCTCGACCGCGTCCCCCATCAGGGTGTTGAAGATCTGGTCCGCAGCGATCGCATCTTCGATAGTGACCTTCAGCATACGGCGAACGGTCGGGTCCATGGTGGTTTCCCACAGCTGGTCCGGGTTCATTTCACCCAGCCCTTTGTATCGCTGGATAGTGTGGCGCTTGGTTGTCTCGTTCATCAGCCAATCCAGGCCTTCCTTGAACTCGACAATTGCCTTGCGGCGTTCACCGCGCTGAACGTAAGCACCTTCACCCAACAGGCTGGACAGCTTGGAGCCAATGTTGACCACGGTACGGTAGTCATTGCTGCCGAAGAAGTCGCGGTTGAAGGTGACGTAGCTGGCCAGGCCGTGAGAGGTGACTTCCACTTCTGGCAGCCATACGTTGCGCTCTTTGTCTTCGCGCAGGCTAGCTTTGTAAACCAGGCCAGACTTCTGGCTGCTGTTCAGACGCTCCTGGAACTTAGCCAGCCAGGCTTGCATCACCGCGTGGTCACCCAACTGCTCCAGGGTCACCTCCGGCAGGTAGATGAAGTGCTCGGTCAGCTCTTCCGGATACAAGCGCGACAGGCGCTTGAGCGTCTTCATTACGCTACGGAACTCATTCACCAGTGCTTCCAGCTGCACACCGGAAACCGCAGGTGCCGATTCGTCCAGGTGCAGGCTGGCATCCTCCAGGGCCGACTGGGTCATGTACTCTTCCATGGCCTCGTCGTCCTTGATGTACTGCTCCTGCTTGCCCTTCTTCACCTTGTACAACGGTGGCTGGGCAATGTAGATGTAGCCGCGCTCGACCAGCTCCGGCAACTGACGGAAGAAGAAGGTCAGCAGCAGGGTACGGATGTGCGAACCGTCAACGTCAGCATCGGTCATGATGATGATGTTGTGATAACGCAGTTTGTCGATGTTGTACTCTTCGCGGCCAATACCGCAGCCCAGCGCAGTGATCAGCGTGCCCACTTCCTGGGACGAGATCATCTTGTCGAAACGCGCTTTCTCGACGTTGAGGATTTTACCCTTCAACGGCAGGATCGCCTGGGTACGACGGTTACGACCTTGCTTGGCCGAGCCACCCGCGGAGTCACCCTCCACCAGGTACAGTTCAGAGAGGGCAGGGTCCTTCTCTTGGCAATCCGCCAACTTGCCCGGCAGGCCAGCGATATCCAGCGCCCCTTTGCGGCGAGTCATCTCACGGGCTTTACGCGCGGCTTCACGGGCGCGGGCGGCGTCGATCATCTTGCCAACGACGGCCTTGGCCTCGTTCGGGTTTTCCAGCAGGAAGTCGGCGAAGTACTTGTTCATCTCTTGTTCCACGGCGGTTTTCACCTCCGAGGAGACCAGCTTGTCCTTGGTCTGCGAGCTGAACTTGGGGTCCGGCACCTTCACCGAGATGATCGCGGTCAGGCCTTCACGGGCGTCGTCGCCGGTGGTTGCCACCTTGTTCTTCTTGGCCAAGCCTTCCTGCTCGATGTAGCTGTTCAAGCTACGGGTCAGCGAGGACCGGAAGCCCACCAAGTGGGTACCGCCGTCACGCTGCGGAATGTTGTTGGTGAAGCACAGCAGGTTTTCGTTGAAGCTGTCGTTCCACTGCAGAGCGACCTCAACACCCACGCCATCGTCGCGCTGGACGTTGAAGTGGAATACCTGGGAGTTGACCGGCGTCTTGTTGGTGTTCAGGTACTCGACGAACGCACGCAGGCCGCCTTCGTACTTGAAGAACTCTTCCTTACCGCTGCGCTCATCCTTCAGCAGAATGCCAACGCCCGAGTTGAGGAACGACAACTCACGAATACGCTTGGCCAGGATGTCCCAGCTGAAGTGAATATTCTTGAAGGTTTCAGCCGATGGCTTGAAGTGGATGTGGGTACCCGTGGTTTCGCTGTCGCCGACAACCGCCATAGGCGCTTGTGGAACACCGTGAACGTAGGTCTGTTCCCAGATCTTGCCGCTACGGCGAACGGTCAGAACCAGCTTCTCGGACAGGGCGTTAACAACCGATACACCTACACCGTGCAGACCGCCGGATACTTTGTAGGAGTTGTCATCGAACTTACCGCCGGCGTGCAGTACGGTCATGATGACCTCTGCCGCAGAAACGCCTTCTTCTTTATGTACGTCGACCGGAATGCCACGACCGTTGTCGCGCACGCTGATGGATTCGTCCGTGTGGATGATGACGGTGATGTCATCGCAGTGCCCGGCGAGGGCTTCGTCGATCGAGTTGTCGACCACCTCGAAGACCATGTGGTGCAGGCCGCTACCATCATCGGTGTCGCCAATGTACATGCCGGGACGCTTGCGTACGGCATCCAAACCTTTCAGCACCTTGATGCTGGAGGAGTCGTACGTTTGATTTTCGCTCATGCCTTCACTCCCGATGGTCGTGGGTCTGGGTGATACGGCCTTGTTCCACGTGGAACAAAGCAACTGGCGTTTCCGTCTGCCAGCCTTCCCTCAGTAATTCGTGATCTACACAGGTGATGAACACCTGGCAGCGTAATTCTTCAAGCAAGCGACACAGCGCGCGGCGATGCTGGTCATCCAGTTCGGACGGCAAGTCATCCACGAGATAAATACAATGACCGCGGCGAGCCTGACTAACGAGGTGGCCTTGAGCAATGCGCAGTGCGCATACCACCAGCTTCTGCTGACCACGCGACAGGATGTCAGCTGCGTTGTTGCCAGCCAGGCGAAGACGCAGATCAGCACGCTGCGGACCGGCCTGGGTATGGCCCATCTGCTGATCGCGAAGGAGAGAGGATGCGAGTACTTCTTGCAGTTCCCGGTCCTTGTCCCAGCCTCGGTAGTAGCTTAGGGTCAACCCGTCCAGCTCGACCAGTTCGCTCAGGGTTCGCTCGAAGACAGGCTTCAAGGCCTTGATGTAGTTGCGACGGTATTCATCTATTTCCGCGCTGGCCAGGCACAATTCCCGGTCCCAGGCGGCTTGCGAAGCTGGGTCAAGTGTACCATGACGCAACCATGAGTTCCGCTGCCGCAGCGCCTTCTGCAGCCGTTGCCAGGCTGGCAGAAAACGAGGTTCCACGTGGAACACCCCCCAATCAAGGAACTGGCGGCGTATTTTCGGGGCACCTTCCAACAGCCGGAAACTGTCTGGGTTGATAAGCTGAAGCGGCAGCAGCTCTGCCAGTTGCGCGGCACTGCGCGCATTCTGACCATCGATGCGGATAGTGAACTCCCCCTGGCGCTCTCGGGATACACCCAGTTTGCAGGTGCCGCCTTCGGTCAACTCGACTTCACCAAATACGGTACAGGCAGGCTGTTCGTACTGGATGACCGGGTTCAGGCGACTACTGCGAAATGAACGTGCCAGCCCGAGCAAGTGCACAGCTTCAAGCACGCTGGTCTTGCCGCTACCGTTGGCGCCGTAAAGGATGTTGATTCGGGGGGAGGGTAAGAGTGTCACCGGGTGCAAGTTGCGCACCGCGGTGACCATGATACGTCGAAGGGACATTTCGCCTGCTACAGGTTACAGGCGCATCGGCATGACAACGTAGGAAGAATCGTCATTGCCAGCTTCCTGCAGCAGTGCACTGCTGTTGGAATCGGACAGGATCAGACGAACTTGCTCGGTAGTCATCACGCCCAGCACGTCCAGCAGGTAGCTGACGTTGAAGCCAATTTCCAGCGAACTGCCTTCGTAGTCCACGCTGATTTCTTCTTCAGCTTCTTCCTGCTCGGGGTTGTTAGCCTGGATCTTCAGTTGGCCAGCCGCCAGTTGCAGGCGAATACCGCGGTACTTTTCATTGGAAAGAATCGCCGTACGGCTGAAGGCTTCACGCAGTGCCTGACGATCGCCGACCACCAGCTTGTCGCCGCCTTTTGGCAGGACGCGCTCGTAGTCCGGGAACTTGCCGTCCACCAGCTTGGAGGTAAAGGTGAACTCGCCAGTTGTGGCGCGTATGTGGTGCTGGCCCAGGACGATGCTGACCATGCCTTCCGGGTCAGTCAGCAGGCGCGCCAACTCCAGGATACCTTTACGTGGCACGATGACCTGATGGCGATCATCCTGCTCGATCGGCGCAGTCATGGAGCAGAGCGCCAGACGGTGACCATCGGTGGATACCGCACGCAGGGTGTTGCGGGAAACCTCAAGCAGCATGCCGTTGAGGTAATAACGAACATCCTGCTGGGCCATGGCGAAGCTGGTGCGCTCGATCAGGCGGCGCAGCTTGCTCTGCTCAAGGTTGCAGGTCAGCGAGCCCGGGCCTTCTTCCACGGTCGGGAAGTCATTGGCTGGCAGGGTCGACAGCGTAAAGCGGCTGCGGCCGGCCTTGACCAACAATTTCTGCTCATCGACCTTGATATCGATCAGGGCGTCGTTCGGCAGGCTTTTGCAGATGTCCATCAGCTTACGCGCCGGGACAGTGATTTCGCCAGGCTCGGCCGGCTCTTCCAGTTGCACCCGGCCTACCAGCTCGACTTCCAGGTCGGTACCGGTCAACGACAGTTGCTGGCCTTGCACGACCAGCAATACGTTGGACAGGACCGGCAAGGTCTGACGGCGCTCGACGACACCGGCGACCAGTTGCAGGGGTTTCAACAGGGCTTCGCGTTGAATGGTGAAATGCATGGTCTAGTCCCTTGCCTTCAATTAGCTGCGCAGACGGCCATCAGGTCGTCAGCGTCCGCAGCAGGTTCTTGTAGTCCTCGCGGATGTCCGCGTCGGATTCCTTCAGTTCGTTGATCTTGCGGCAGGCGTGCAGCACGGTCGTATGGTCGCGGCCACCAAACATGTCGCCGATTTCCGGCAGGCTGTGGTTGGTCAGCTCCTTGGAGAGGGCCATGGCCACCTGACGTGGCCGTGCGACAGAACGCGAACGCCGCTTGGACAGCAGATCGGAGATTTTGATCTTGTAGTACTCGGCGACGGTTCGCTGAATATTATCCACACTGACCAATTTATCCTGCAGCGCCAGCAGGTCCTTCAGCGATTCACGGATCAGCTCGATGGTGATATCGCGGCCCATGAAGTGCGAATGGGCAATCACCCGCTTCAGTGCGCCTTCCAGCTCCCGTACGTTGGAGCGAATGCGCTGGGCAATGAAGAACGCGGCATCATGCGGCAGCTCGACCTT
This sequence comes from Pseudomonas sp. NBRC 111132, assembly GCF_001320565.1. NCBI lineage: Bacteria > Pseudomonadati > Pseudomonadota > Gammaproteobacteria > Pseudomonadales > Pseudomonadaceae > Pseudomonas > Pseudomonas sp. NBRC 111132. The sequence continues at coordinate 8,632 of NZ_BCBI01000094.1, read as the reverse complement.
GGCCTGGTCGGCCTTTTTCATCAGGATTGCCACGCGGGTTTCCAGCTCCGGTGGCTCGACAGCCACCGTCAGGCCCCAACCAAAGCGCGACTTCAGCCGCTCTTCCAGGCCTTCGATCTCTTTGGGGTAGCGGTCAGAGGTAAGGATCACCTGCTGGCCACCCTCAAGCAGAGCGTTGAAGGTGTGGAAAAACTCTTCCTGCGAGCGCTCTTTGCGGGCGAAGAACTGGATATCGTCGATCAGCAACGCATCCACCGAACGGTAGAAACGCTTGAATTCGTTGATGGCATTGAGCTGCAGCGCTTTGACCATGTCCGCAACGAAGCGCTCCGAATGCAGGTAGACCACCTTGGCATTCGGGTTTTTCTTGAGCAGGTGGTTACCCACAGCATGCATAAGGTGGGTTTTACCCAGGCCCACGCCGCCATAAAGGAACAGCGGGTTGTAGCCATGCTTGGGGTTGTCCGCCACCTGCCAGGCAGCCGCGCGCGCCAGCTGGTTCGACTTACCTTCAACGAAAGTGTCGAAGGTAAAGGTACGGTTCAGGTAACTGGTGTGCTTGAGCGCGCCTTCAACCTGCACGGTGCGCTGTTCGGCGCGGCCACTACTGGCAGGTGCCGAAGCGGGCTCGGCCATGGCATCGAAGCTGTCACGTGAAGACGGCTCGGCCAGTTCGTCGACCAGCACCGGCTCGGCTGCGGCCACAGCAATTGGCTCGACCGCTGCTGGTGTCGGGGCAGCTTTGTGTGCCTGGGTCTGCGCCAGCGAGGCCGCCACGGCGGCGCTGACCGGCGCGTTAGGCGCAGCCCGGGGAGCCGAACTGCGGCGGCTACCTATTAATAAGGAAAGGGCAGGTGCAATGCCGCTGCCGTTTTCGCCCAACAGCTCGAGCAAGCGCCCCAGGTATTTTTCATTGACCCAATCGAGAACGAAACGGTTAGGCGCATAGACGCGCAACTCGTCGCCTTCGGCTTCGACCTGTAGCGGACGGATCCAGGTGTTGAATTGCTGGGCAGGCAGTTCATCGCGCAGAAGCTCCACGCACTGCTGCCAAAGTTCCACTGACACGGATATCCCCTGAGTTTGAAAGCCGGATGAGGCAAAAACAAACCGCCATTGTACCGGTCGAGCGTCCAGTTATCCACATGTGGACACGTTAGGATCCAAGACAAAACAGCCATTTATCGACCAAAACGTCATTCTGGCACTGTGCATAAGCCCTGTGGATAAGCAGCCATGAGGGCTATGCACAACCCTGGGTGCCTGCCTGTTGATAAATCGCCTGTGGATAATCACCATTTTAATCCACAGCTTTCGATCACGATGAAAACAAGCGCAGCACCGGTTGAGAACAAGGTTTCAAAACTCTGTACATCCCGGTTTTCAAGGCCTGTATAAGGTTATCCACAGAAGGTTATCCACTTAAGATTTATAAGTTCTTCAGAAAAGCTTTTTATATGTCTCTTCTTTTTTTTCATGTTGTCCCCGATTCGTGTGTCCGATCAAGGACGCCCTGGGGATGATCGAACAGGCACCGTCCATCACACGCTCTATATGGAATGACTGGTTGGAAATTGACCTATGGGCTTGCTTTCTCTAGAATCGCCGGTCTCTTAAAAAGGGGGCCATCCCGGCCCGTCGTCGACAAACCAGGTAACACGCCATGAAACGTACTTTCCAACCAAGCACCATCAAGCGCGCCCGCACCCACGGTTTCCGTGCCCGTATGGCTACCAAGAACGGCCGTGCTGTTCTGTCGCGTCGTCGTGCCAAAGGCCGTAAGCGTCTGGCCATTTGATTTTTCGGCACAGGTGGTGAGTCAGGACTTCAGTCGGGAAAAGCGACTGCTTACACCCCGGCATTTCAAAGCGGTCTTCGACTCCCCAACCGGCAAGGTTCCAGGGAAAAACCTGCTGATCCTTGCTCGCGAGAACGGCCTCGATCATCCACGCCTAGGCCTGGTAATCGGCAAGAAGAGCGTCAAGCTCGCCGTTCAACGCAACCGCCTCAAGCGCTTGATGCGCGATTCCTTTCGTCTGAACCAGCAATCGCTTGCCGGCCTGGACATCGTGATCGTCGCGCGCAAGGGATTGGGTGAGATTGAAAACCCGGAATTGCACCAACACTTTGGCAAGCTCTGGAAACGCCTGGCGCGCAGCCGGCCAGCACCAGCAGCCACCGCCAATTCCGCAGGGGTAGACAGCCAAGATGCGTAAACTGGCACTCGTTCCGATCCAGTTTTACCGTTACGCCATTAGTCCACTGATGGCCAATCACTGTCGTTTTTTCCCCAGTTGCTCCTGTTACGCATATGAAGCCATTGAAAACCATGGCCTCTGGCGTGGTGGGTGGCTGGCCGTTCGTCGCCTGGGGCGTTGTCATCCGTGGAATGACGGCGGTTTCGACCCCGTTCCACCCGCTCCTTCCTCCCGAACTTCTTCGATAGCCGAGTAATCATGGATATTAAACGCACGATCCTGATCGCCGCGCTGGCAGTCGTGTCCTACGTCATGGTCCTGAAGTGGAACGATGACTACGGCCAGGCTGCCCTGCCGACTCAGAATACTGCTGCCAGCACTGTTGCTCCGGGCTTGCCCGATGGCGTGCCGGCCGGTAACAACGGTGCCAGCGCCGATGTACCGAGCGCCAACGCCGAATCGAGCCCTGCCGAACTGGCACCGGTCGCACTCAGCAAGGACCTGATCCGAGTCAAGACCGACGTTCTGGAACTGGCTATCGATCCGGTCGGTGGTGACATCGTCCAGTTGAACCTGCCGAAGTACCCACGCCGTCAAGACCACCCGGACATTCCGTTCCAGTTGTTCGACAATGGTGGTGAGCGTGTTTACCTGGCACAAAGCGGCCTGACCGGCGCCAACGGCCCGGATGCCCGCGCCAGCGGTCGCCCGCTGTATGCCGCCGAGCAGAAGAGCTACCAGCTGGCCGACGGCCAGGAACAACTGGTGGTCGACCTGAAGTTCAGCGACAACGGTGTCAACTACATCAAGCGCTTCAGCTTCAAGCGCGGTGAGTACGACCTGAATGTCAGCTACCTGATCGACAACCAGAGCGGCCAGGCCTGGAGCGGCAACATGTTTGCCCAGCTCAAGCGTGACGCCAGCGGCGATCCTTCTTCCAGCACCGCCACCGGTACTGCGACCTACCTGGGTGCAGCCCTGTGGACAGCTTCCGAGCCTTACAAAAAGGTCTCGATGAAGGACATCGACAAAGGTGGTTTGAAAGAAAATGTGTCCGGCGGCTGGGTTGCCTGGCTGCAGCACTACTTCGTCACCGCCTGGATTCCGGCCAAGTCGGACAACAACGTTGTTCAGACCCGCAAGGACAGCCAGGGTAACTACATCATTGGCTACACCGGCCCCGTAATCAGCGTGCCTGCTGGTGGCAAGGTCGAAACCAGCGCCATGCTGTACGCCGGCCCGAAGATTCAGTCCAAGCTGAAAGAGTTGTCCCCAGGCCTGGAACTGACCGTCGACTACGGCTTCCTGTGGTTCATCGCCCAACCGATCTTCTGGCTGCTGCAACATATCCACAGCCTCCTGGGTAACTGGGGCTGGTCGATCATCGTGCTGACCATGCTGATCAAAGGCCTGTTCTTCCCTCTGTCGGCTGCCAGCTACCGCTCCATGGCCCGTATGCGTGCCGTTGCACCTAAGCTCGCCGCCCTGAAGGAACGCTTCGGTGACGATCGCCAGAAGATGTCCCAGGCGATGATGGAGCTGTACAAGAAAGAGAAGATCAACCCGCTGGGCGGCTGCCTGCCGATCCTGGTACAGATGCCGGTCTTCCTGGCCTTGTACTGGGTACTGCTGGAAAGCGTGGAAATGCGCCAGGCTCCGTGGATGCTGTGGATTACCGACCTGTCGATCAAGGATCCGTTCTTCATCCTGCCGATCATCATGGGCGCCACCATGTTCATCCAGCAGCGCCTGAACCCGACGCCGCCGGATCCGATGCAGGCCAAGGTGATGAAAATGATGCCGATCATCTTCACCTTCTTCTTCCTGTGGTTCCCGGCCGGTCTGGTGCTGTACTGGGTTGTGAACAACTGCCTGTCGATTTCGCAGCAGTGGTACATCACTCGCCGTATCGAAGCAGCTACCAAAAAAGCTGCTGCTTGACGGGCTAGTACGCTAGCCTGTGAATAAAAAACGCCCCCTAGTGGGGCGTTTTTGCTATCTGTCGTATTTGTCGTAGAGGCTTTCGAGCATGAACACTGTGCGTGAAACCATCGCCGCCATCGCCACCGCCCAAGGCCGCGGTGGTGTAGGTATTGTCAGGCTGTCCGGCCCCTTGGCTGGCAAGGCAGGCCAGTTGATCACCGGTCGCACGCTGACCCCGCGGCATGCCCATTACGGCCCGTTCCGCGACGATGACGGGCTTGTGCTGGACGAAGGGATAGCGCTGTTCTTCCCTGGGCCGAATTCGTTCACGGGTGAGGACGTGCTCGAACTGCAGGGCCATGGCGGCCCAGTGGTCCTCGACATGCTGCTGCAGCGCTGTGTACAAGTGGGGTGCCGGCTCGCCCGGCCGGGTGAATTCAGCGAGCGCGCGTTCCTCAACGACAAGCTCGACCTGGCTCAGGCAGAAGCCATCGCCGACCTGATCGAGGCCAGTTCCAGCCAGGCGGCGCGCAATGCCCTGCGCTCGCTGCAGGGGGAATTCTCCAAGCGTGTGCACAGCCTGACCGAGGCCTTGATTGCCCTGCGCATCTACGTCGAGGCGGCGATCGACTTCCCTGAGGAGGAAATCGACTTTCTCGCCGATGGCCACGTACTGTCGATGCTCGATGCTGTGCGCGGCGAGTTATCCACCGTGCAGCGTGAGGCCGGGCAGGGGGCATTGCTGCGTGACGGTATGACTGTGGTTATCGCCGGCCGGCCCAATGCTGGAAAATCAAGCTTGCTGAACCAGCTGGCCGGTCGGGAAGCAGCCATCGTCACCGATATCGCCGGCACCACCCGGGACATCCTGCGTGAACATATCCACATCGACGGTATGCCGCTGCATGTGGTCGATACCGCCGGTTTGCGTGATACCGATGACCATGTGGAGAAAATCGGTGTGGAACGCGCCCTGAAGGCCATTGGCGAGGCTGATCGTGTGCTGCTGGTGGTCGACTCCACCGCGCCCGAAGCAAGCGACCCATTCGCGCTGTGGCCCGAGTTTCTCGACCAGCGGCCAGACCCGGCCAAGGTCACGCTGATTCGTAACAAGGCTGATCTGAGTGGTGAGCACGTAGGGCTGGAGCAGTGCGATGACGGCCATGTGACCATTACCCTCAGCGCCAAGGGCGACGACACGGGGTTGCAACTGCTGCGCGACCATCTCAAGGCCTGTATGGGTTACGAACAGACTGCAGAGAGTGGCTTCAGTGCCCGCCGGCGCCACCTGGATGCCTTGCGCCAGGCTAGCGAGCATCTGGAGCACGGCCGTGCCCAATTGACCTTGGCGGGCGCAGGAGAGCTCCTGGCTGAAGACTTGCGCCAGGCACAGCATGCCCTGGGGGAAATTACCGGGGCATTCAGCTCGGATGACCTGCTGGGGCGGATTTTCTCCAGCTTCTGCATCGGCAAGTAATCCACAGCCAGGCAAGGCCAAGCGCCGCTTCTTCGGGAGCGGCTTTTTTTTGCCTGAAATTCGTTGCAGGAGATGACTGTAGTCCGGTGTCCCGAGCACCAGTGCAAGCGGACCTGTCTGAAAACCGTACTCAGGAGCCCTGTGGAAAACCCGCCTTCAGCTCAGTTGATAAGCAGGCTTTTTTTCTGAGGGCAAAACCGCCTGTGGGTAAAACGTCATTTAATCCACAGGCTAAATGACGTTATCCAAAGCCCTCATGGCACTCCAGACACAGGGTTTAATTTTCCTCTACACAGCGTCATTCCTAGCCTACGAGGATTTATCCACAGATATCCTTGTGCATAAGAATAAACATAAAAACAAAGCTTTTATAAATTTCTTCTTGTTGATTTCTGTTGTGCGCCACTCATCCACAGACTGGTCAAAATTTGCTCAGACGGTTTCTTTAAAGGGTGTGAAGTCCCTATACTTGTCGGCTTACCTTTTCTATTCGCAAAAACAGGCACGAGGTGCGTGGTGGATTTCCCTTCCCGTTTTGAAGTGATCGTCATCGGCGGCGGCCATGCCGGTACCGAGGCTGCGCTTGCGTCTGCACGCATGGGTGTGAAAACCCTGCTGTTGACCCATAACGTGGAAACCCTCGGTCACATGAGCTGCAACCCCGCCATCGGCGGTATTGGCAAAAGCCATCTGGTCAAAGAGATCGATGCCCTAGGCGGCGCCATGGCGCTGGCCACCGACAAGAGCGGCATCCAGTTCCGCGTTTTGAACAACCGCAAGGGCCCGGCCGTACGCGCCACCCGTGCGCAGGCCGACCGCGCCATCTACAAGGCGGTGGTGCGTGAAATCCTTGAAAACCAGCCGAACCTGTGGATATTCCAGCAGTCCTGCGACGACCTGATCGTCGAGCAGGACCAGGTCAAAGGTGTGGTGACCCAGATGGGTCTGCGTTTCTTCGCCGAATCGGTGGTATTGACGACCGGTACCTTCCTCGGCGGCCTTATCCACATTGGTCTGCAAAACCATTCCGGCGGCCGTGCCGGCGATCCACCCTCGATCGCCTTGGCCCACCGCATGCGTGAACTGCCGCTGCGTGTAGGCCGCCTGAAAACCGGGACCCCGCCACGCATCGACGGCCGCTCGGTGGACTTCTCGGTGATGACCGAGCAGCCAGGCGATACACCGATCCCGGTGATGTCGTTCATGGGCAATGCCGAAATGCATCCCCGTCAGGTGAGCTGCTGGATTACCCACACCAATGCACGCACCCACGAGATCATCGCGTCGAACCTCGACCGTTCGCCGATGTACTCGGGTGTGATCGAAGGTGTCGGCCCGCGTTATTGCCCATCGATCGAAGACAAGATTCACCGCTTCGCCGACAAGGACAGCCACCAGGTGTTCATCGAGCCGGAAGGCCTGACCACCCATGAGCTGTACCCCAACGGTATTTCCACGTCGCTGCCGTTCGACGTGCAACTGGAGCTGGTGCGTTCGATCCGCGGTATGGAAAACGCCCACATCGTGCGCCCTGGCTATGCCATCGAGTACGACTACTTCGACCCGCGTGACCTGAAGTACAGCCTTGAGACCAAAGTCATCGGCGGCCTGTTCTTCGCCGGGCAGATCAACGGCACCACCGGTTACGAAGAAGCCGGTGCCCAAGGCCTGCTGGCCGGGACCAACGCCGCACTGCGTGCGCAGGGCCGCGACAGCTGGTGCCCGCGCCGCGACGAGGCGTACATCGGTGTACTGGTCGACGACCTGATTACCCTGGGTACCCAGGAGCCGTACCGCATGTTCACCTCGCGTGCCGAGTACCGCCTGATCCTGCGCGAAGACAACGCCGACTTGCGCTTGACCGAAAAAGGCCGTGAACTTGGCCTGATCGATGACCAGCGCTGGGCTGCCTTCTGCGCCAAGCGCGACGGCATCGAGCGTGAGGAACAGCGCCTGAAGTCGACCTGGGTACGCCCGAACACCGAGCAAGGCCAGGCCATTGTGGATAAGTTCGGTACCCCGCTCAGCCACGAATACAGCCTGCTCAACCTGCTCGCTCGCCCAGAAATCGACTACGCTGGCCTGATCGAGGCGACTGGCGGTGAAGCAATCGATCCACAGGTCGCCGAGCAGGTCGAAATCCGTACCAAGTACGCCGGCTACATCGACCGCCAGCAAGATGAGATCGCCCGTCTGCGCGCCAGCGAAGACACGCGGCTGCCTGTGGATATCGACTACTCGACCATTTCCGGCCTGTCCAAGGAGATCCAGGGCAAACTGGGTCAGACCCGCCCAGAAACCCTGGGCCAGGCTTCGCGCATCCCGGGCGTGACCCCGGCGGCGATTTCCCTGTTGCTGATTCACTTGAAAAAACGCGGCGCTGGCCGCGAATTGGAGCAAAGCGCTTGAGTTCCCTGGTCACCCCGCAACACGCTGAAGAGTTGTCCACAGGTGCACGGCAGCTCGGAGTCGAGCTGAGCGCAGAGCATCACGAAAAGCTGCTCGGCTACCTGGCCCTGCTGATCAAATGGAACAAAGCCTACAACCTCACCGCCGTGCGCGACCCGGATGAGATGGTGTCGCGTCACCTGCTGGACAGCCTCAGCGTCATGTCGTTTATCCACAACGAGCGTGACAATTGGCTGGACGTCGGCAGTGGCGGTGGCATGCCTGGTATCCCGTTGGCTATCCTGCATCCGCACAAGCGGGTGACCGTGCTGGACGCCAATGGCAAGAAGACGCGCTTCCTGACCCAGGTGAAAATGGAGTTGAAGCTGGACAACCTCACGGTTATCCACAGCCGAGTGGAAGCCTTCCAGCCGGCACAACCGTTCGACGGAATCATCTCCCGCGCCTTCAGCAGCATGGAGAACTTCACCAACTGGACCCGCCACTTGGGCGACACCGGGACGCAATGGCTTGCAATGAAGGGGCTGCATCCTGCCGATGAACTGGTAGCATTGCCCGCAGACTTCACAGTGGAAAGCGAACAGGCCCTGACCGTTCCGGGTTGCCAGGGCCAGCGCCATCTGCT
>NZ_BCBI01000093.1:0-14314 GCF_001320565.1 Pseudomonas sp. NBRC 111132 | reverse complement strand
GGCCGGGGCCATTGCTACGGGGGGTGAAAATCTGGATCCCCCCGCCTATGGCATCGCTGCCGTACACCGCCGAGCGCGAGCCGCGCAGCACTTCGATGCGCTCGATCTGGTCGACGTCGAGAAACTGCAGGCCGCTGTCGCCGGAGGTGGCGTTGGCGATGCGCACGCCATCGACCAGCACCAGGCTTTGTGCTGCCTTGGTGCCGCGAATGAAGATGCCCGGCAGGCTGCCACGGCCACCGGTAGGTGCCACCTGCACGCCGGGCACGCGGGTGAGCAGGTCGGTGACGCTGGTGGGTTGCAGGCGGTCGATGTCGGTGCGGGTGAAGACGGTGTTGGCGGCGCTGGTAGCGGTGCGCGATTCGACTTGGCGGCTGGCGCTGATCAATACGTCGGGGAGCTTGAGGGCGTCGTCGCGCTCAGTGGCCAGCAGCGGAAGAGGGAGGCAGAGCAGGGTGGCGAAGGTTGGGGTTTTCATGGGCAGTACCATATTGCGAGGGCTGCGCCCTCGATTGCGACACAAGGCCGCTCCTACAGGAGTCCGCGTTCCTCTGTAGAAGCGGCCTTGTGTTGCGATGGGCCGCAAAGTGGCCCCGAGGGTTACAGCCCGAGCTTGGCCATGCGAGCCTTCACCGAAGCCTCGATCCCGGCTGCATCCAGCCCGCACTCTGCCAGCATTTGCGCAGGCTTGGCGTGCTCGACATAGATATCCGGCAGCCCCAGGTGCAGCAGCGGCTTGAGCACCGCCTGACTGGCCAGGAACTCACCCACGGCAGCGCCCGCACCACCCATGATGGCGTTCTCTTCGATGGTTACCAGCAGTTCGTGGCTGCCAGCCAGCTCCAGCACCAAGGCCTCGTCCAGCGGCTTGACGAAGCGCATGTCGACCACCGTGGCGTTGATCTGCTCGGCCACCTGCATGGCCTCGGCCAGTTGCACGCCGAACACCAGCAAGGCGACTTTCTCGCCTTGGCGGCGAACCACGCCCTTGCCGATTTCCAGTGGCTGCAGGTCACCGCTGATCGGCGCGTTCGGGCCAGTGCCACGCGGGTAGCGCACGGCCGCTGGGCCGTTGTACAGGTGGCCGGTGCTGAGCATCTTGCGCAGCTCGTTCTCGTCGCTAGGCGTCATCACCAGCATGCCCGGAATGCAGCGCAGGTACGACAGGTCGTAGCTGCCGGCGTGGGTCGGGCCGTCTTCGCCGACCAGGCCGGCGCGGTCGATGGCGAACAGCACGTCGAGGTTCTGCACGGCCACGTCGTGGATCAGCTGGTCGTAGGCACGCTGCAGGAAGGTGGAGTAGATTGCCACCACCGGCTTGCTGCCCTCGCAGGCCATGCCGGCCGCCAGGGTCACGGCGTGCTGCTCGGCGATGGCCACGTCGAAGTAGCGTTGCGGGTAGCGTTCGCTGAAGTCGACCAGGTCCGAGCCTTCCTTCATCGCCGGGGTAATGCCCACCAGGCGGTTGTCGGCGGCGGCCATGTCGCACAGCCACTGGCCGAACACGGCGGAATATTTCGGGCCGCTGACTTTCTTCGGCGCGGCTGGCTTGTCGGCTGGCTCCAGCTTGGTGATGGCGTGGTAGCCGATCGGGTCGACCTCGGCCGGGGCGAAGCCCTTGCCCTTCTTGGTCACCACGTGCAGGAACTGCGGGCCCTTCAGGTCACGCATGTTACGCAAGGTGGCGATCATGGTCGGCAGGTCGTGGCCGTCGATCGGGCCGATGTAGTTCCAGCCCAGCTCTTCGAACAGCGTACCTGGCACCAGCATGCCCTTGGCGTACTCCTCGGTGCGGCGGGCGATTTCCCAGGCACCTGGCAGGCGCGACAGCACTTTCTTGCTGCCTTCGCGCATGCTCGCGTAGGTGCGGCTGGAGAGGATCTTGGCCAGGTAGTTGGACAGGCCGCCGACATTGCGCGAAATCGACATGTCGTTGTCGTTGAGGATCACCAGCATGTCGGCGTTGACCTCCTGGGCGTGGTTCAACGCCTCGAAGGCCATACCGGCGGTCAGCGCGCCATCGCCGATCACCGCGATCGACTTGCGTGCACTGTTTTGCAGACGGGCGGCAATGGCCATGCCCAGCGCGGCGCTGATGGAGGTGCTGGAGTGGCCGACGCCAAAGGTGTCGTACTCGCTTTCGCTGCGGCGCGGGAAGGCGGCGATGCCGTCCTTCTGGCGCAGGCTGAGCATGCGGTTACGGCGCCCGGTGAGGATCTTGTGCGGGTAGGCCTGGTGGCCCACGTCCCACACCAGCCGGTCGTCCGGGGTGTCGAACACGTAGTGCAGGGCGATGGTCAGCTCGATCACGCCCAGACCGGCACCAAAGTGCCCACCGGTCTGCCCCACGGTATAGAGCAGTTCCTGGCGCAATTCGTCGGCCAGGGTCTCCAGGTCGGCTTCGGCCAACCGGCGCAGGCCGGCAGGCGTGTCAGCGCGGTCGAGCAACGGCGTGACCGGGCGTTCGCGGGGGATCTCTTGAAACGTCGTGGGCATCAGGCGAGTCGTTATAGGTGTGTGAAGACGCGGCAGTTTACCCCATTGTAGGAAATACTGCCCATTCAGACGGGTGTCGCATGGGGCGCGCAGCGGCCCCAATCCATCAGTTACGGCGTTCGACGATGTAGCGCGCCAGCGCCCGCAGCGGCTCGGCCGTTTCACCGAACCCTTGCAGTGCGATCAGCGCCTGGTCGCGCAGTTCGATTGCATAGGCCTTGGCCGCTTCCAGGCCCAGCAGGGCCGGATAGGTCGGTTTGTCACGGGCTATGTCGGCGCCCTGGCGTTTACCCAGGGTGGCGGTATCGCTTTCCACATCGAGGATATCGTCCTGCACCTGGAATGCCAGGCCGATGGCCTGTGCATAAGTTTGCAGGGCATCGAGCTGCGCTTGTTCGGCGCGGGCACTGGCCAGGGCGCCGAGGCGGACGCTGGCTTCGATCAGCGCGCCGGTCTTGTGCCGGTGCATGAATTCCAGCGCCTGCTGGTCCAGCTTCAGGCCCACTGAGCCGAGGTCGATGGCCTGGCCGCCGACCATGCCGGCCGGGCCGGCAGCCTTGGCCAATGCCTGGACCATGGCCAGGCGGATGTTGTCTGCCTGCGGGCTCAGGTGTGGGTCGAGCAGGGCGCTGAACGCCAGGCTCTGCAGGCCGTCGCCAGCCAGGATGGCGCAGGCTTCATCGAACGCTTTGTGAGTGGTTGGCTGGCCGCGACGCAGGTCGTCGTCGTCCATGGCCGGCAGGTCGTCATGCACCAGCGAGTAAGCGTGGATCAGCTCGACCGCGCAGGCGGCGCCGTTGGCCTGTTCGGCGGGTGCGCCCAGGGCTTCGCAGGCCGCGTAGGCCAGCAACGGGCGCACGCGCTTGCCGCCGTTCATCACGCTGTAGCGCATGGCGGCGTAAAGGCGTTCCAGCTCTTTGGTCGGGGCGATGAACAGCGGTTCGAGGGCGGTATCGACCCGCGCCTGGCAACTGGCCTGGTAGGTACCAATCATACGTCTGGCTCCGCGTCGAAGGGCTGGGCAGCCAGCTCGCCGTCGCGCTCCAGCAGAATTTGCACCTTCTGTTCGGCCTGGGCCAGGGCGCCCTGGCAATCACGGGTCAGGGCGATGCCTTGTTCGAAGGCGGCCAGCGACTCTTCCAGCGACAACTCGCCGTTCTCCAGGCGCTCGACCAGTGCTTGCAGGTCTGCGAGGGATTGCTCGAAATCGAGGGAGGCTTTTTTGCGGGCCATGGCGACTGTCTCGGTGGCATTCAGAACGGCGCGACACTAGCAGAGCGGGGCGGGGGGAGCAAACTTCAGGGGCAATGAGGTGGGTATCAAGGGCTCTTTCGCGGGCACCCCCGCTGCCACAGGTACTCCACAGCCTTGAAGAACTGTGGGGTACCTGTGGCAGCGGGCGTGAACGCGAACAACCTCAAGGTGACCTATCAGGCTGGCTCTGCTTCCAGCTCCAACAAGGCCTCACGATACCGCGCCAGTTCTTCGATGGTGAGCACCGGCAAATTGTACTGCCGCGCATACACCGCCACCTGCTCGCCCCGGGCCATGCTGCCATCGGGGTTCATCAGTTCGCACAACACCGCCGCCGGGCGCAGGCCAGCCAGGCGCGCCAGGTCAACCGAACCTTCGGTGTGCCCACGGCGGGTCAGTACCCCGCCATTGCGGGCGCGCAGCGGGAACACATGGCCAGGGCTGACGATATGGCGCTGTTCGGCGCTGGAACGCAGTGCCGCGTCGATGGTGGTGATACGGTCCTGGGCAGAAACCCCGGTGGTAATGCCTTCTGCTGCCTCGATGGTGACGGTGAAGCCGGTGCCGTGGCGGGCCTGGTTGTTCTGCACCATCGGTGCCAGCTGCAGCGCGTCGACGGTGGCTTCATCCAGGCACAGGCAGACGATACCGCTGCAGTCGCGGATCATCATGGCCATGGTCTGCAACGTAATGTTCTCGGCGGCGGCAATGATGTCCGCTTCGTCCTCGCGGTCGTTATCGTCGAGCAGCAGTACAGGGCGCCCGGCCTGGAAGGCGGCGATGGCGGCGGAAACATTGGGAAATTGCGAAGGGTGCTGGGTGGACATGAAACGCTCCTCGTGAATGATCGATGAACGTCTCGGGGCGAACAAAATGCGCGCGCAAGGGCGCCCGAATGGCCCCTGCCTGACGCCTTCTTTCATCCGGACTATGACCGTCGGCTCTGGAGTTGCACCAGATCTGCTGACCCCCGGCATGGCCGGGGCGCTCGCGGGCTCATCTTTCGATTTACCGCCGGTGGGGACTTTCACCCCGCCCTGAAGACCGGGCAAGCATACCGCACAGTGCCACCCCACTGGCAACCCGCTGTTCTACGACCTTCGGCGGTATCATGCAGGCATGGCCTTTCTGGAGTACCCCATGGACATTCTCCAAGTCGCCGGCGGCAAGCCGGTCAAATTATGGACTGATGGCGTGCCGGTCGAGGACGACGCCCGCCGGCAACTGATGAACACGGCCAGGATGCCGTTCATCTTCAAGCATCTGGCGGTGATGCCGGACGTGCACCTGGGCAAGGGCTCGACCATCGGCAGCGTGATCCCCACGGTCGGTGCGATCATTCCCGCAGCGGTTGGCGTGGACATCGGCTGCGGCATGATCGCTGCGCGCACTTCTTTGCACGCCCGTGACCTGCCAGACAACCTGCATGGCCTGCGCAGCGCCATCGAGCAGGCGGTGCCCCATGGCAAAACCTTCGGCAAACGTGACCAGGGCGCCTGGGCCGATGTGCCGGCCAAGGCAGACAAGGCCTGGGGCCAGTTGGCCGGGCGCTTCAAGGCCATTACCGACAAGTACCCGCGCCTGGAGAAAACCAACAACCGTCACCACCTGGGCACCTTGGGCGGTGGCAACCACTTCATCGAAGTGTGCCTGGATGAGGCCGACCGCGTCTGGTTCATGCTGCACAGCGGCTCGCGCGGTGTGGGCAATGCCATCGGCAACCTGTTCATCGAACTGGCCCAGGCCGACATGCGTCAGCACCTGGCCAACCTGCCGGACAAGGACCTGGCGTATTTCGAGGAAGGCAGTCGCCATTTCGCGGACTACGTCCAGGCCGTGGAGTGGGCACAGGACTACGCCCGGCAGAACCGCGAGCTGATGATGCTGGCCGTGGTCGGCGCTGCTCGCAAGGCGCTGGGCAAACCGTTCGAGGCCAGCCTGGAAGCGGTGAACTGCCACCACAACTATGTACAGCGTGAGCAGCACTTTGGCCGCGAAGTGTTGGTCACGCGCAAGGGGGCGGTGTCGGCGCAGAAGGGGCAGTTGGGCATCATCCCAGGCTCCATGGGCGCCAGAAGCTTCATCGTGCGTGGGCTGGGCAATGAGGAGTCGTTCTGCTCCTGCAGCCATGGCGCTGGGCGCGTGATGAGCCGGACCAAGGCCAAAAGCCGCTTCACCGTCGAGGACCAACGGCGGGCCACGGCGCATGTGGAATGCCGCAAGGACAAGGATGTAATCGACGAAATCCCGATGGCGTACAAGGACATCGACGCGGTGATGCGTGCCCAGCAGGCGCTTGTCGAGGTGGTTCACACCCTGCGGCAGGTGGTGTGTGTGAAGGGCTAGCCAGGAGCGCCTCGAACAACTGCAGCCGGATACGTCGTTATCTGGCCAGCTGCCTGAGCACAGTACGCAAAGAAGCCCCCAGCATTTGCCCGTGGTCCAGCCCCTCGAACCGTTCGAAGCGCACCTGAAGGCCTTTTACCTTGGCCAGGTCTGCCGTCAGTTCGCGCGCGGGCTTCTCCACATCGCCCTTTAACTGCGCCCTGGGGCTCGCAGGTTCCTCGCTGCCCCGCATCAGTAGCAGCCGCGCAGGGTTGTTGCCCAAGCGCTGCTCAAGCCCCCGCGCCTCCTGCACGATGGCCCCGTCATGCCACCACAGTGATGGGCTGGCGGCGGCGTAGTCGCTGAATGCGCCGGGCCGGGTGAACAGTGTATGCAGCACGGCCAGCCCGCCGTAGGAGTGGCCCCACAGGGTTTGCCTTCGCAGGTCGATGGGTGCCACGCCAGCCACCTTGTTGCGCATGGGCCCGGTCAGCAGGTCAACGAACGCCTCCACGCCGCCGCTGGGTTCCCCGGTCAACGGGTCGTGTTGTTCTGTCCGCCCAGGCAATGCCGGGGTGTAGTCATAGGTGCGCGCAGTTCGCTCGATACGCTGGTCGGTCTGGTAACCCACGGCCACAAGCAATGGCGCCTGACCGGCAGCGAGCTTGCCCAGTTGCTGGCTGTCCAGCGCCCCTAGCGCGGCATTGCCATCGAGCATCCACAGCACCGGATACCCGGATGCGGGTGCCGGGCGGTTCGGCTGGCCGACCCACAGGCGGTAGTGGCGCTGGCCGTCTGCCGAGTCCATATCGAGATGGCTGAAGCGGTACGCCAGGCCCTTGCGCTGCAGCAGCGAAGTGTCCATTTTCTGGTTGTGCTCGGGCTGCGCCAGGGCGACAGGGGCTGCAAGGGCCAGTGCCAAAGCCAGCGTCAGGGTCATCTTGCTCATCAGGCGTCTCGTCAGGGCTTTGCGAGGAGCGCAAGGCGGGTGCGCCAAGATGATAATCAGTCCTGATTGGGCGTAAAGCGCATTAACTTTCTAAACAGTCCCTGGCAAGCGGCAAGGTCATGTGCAGGCACAGGCCAGGGTGGCCGTTGCTGGCCCACAAGCGGCCACCTTGCAGCTCGATGGCGCGGCGGGCGATGGCCAGGCCCAGGCCGAAGCCCGCTCCGCTACCGGCCAGGCGCTGGTAAGGCTTGAAGATGCGTTCCAGGTCGATGTCAGGCACACCGGGGCCTTGATCGCTCAGGCGCAGGTGCCAGCAATCGCCCTCACGCCAGCCATCCAGGCTCACCCGGCCCTCGGCCGGCGAGTGGCGAATGGCATTGCGCAGCAGGTTTTCCAGGGCTTGGGCCAGGCTGTCCAAGTGAGCCTGTACCCGGCAGTCGGTACCGAGCGAACACGGCAGGCGCGATGGGGCCCAGCCGCTTTCGAAGCAAACGTCCTGGCACAGTGCTTCCCATACCGAAAGCATCAACACCGGTTCGGTCGGCAGGCTGGGCTGTTCGGTGTCCATCCAGGCCAGGTCCAGCGTGTCTTCCAGCAGCTTTTGCATGTCGGCGACTTCGCGGTCCAGGCGTTCGCGCAGTTGTGGCGGTGGCAAGTCGCTGTCATGGGCAATGCGCAGCCGCGCCAGTGGCGTGCGCAATTCGTGAGACAGTGTGCGCAACAGCAGGCGCTGTTGTTCCAGGCTCTGGCGCAGGCGCCCGGCCATGTGTTCGAAGGCCTGTGCCAGTTCACCCAGCTCGTCACGGCGTTCCTGCAGGGGCAGGGCGGGGCTGTCCAGGTCGTCGGCACGCAGGGCGTCGGCGCGGTCGCGCAGGCGGTTCAGCGGTACGACCAAATGTCGGTACAACGCCAGGCCCAGCAGCAGTGCGAGCAGTGCGGGTGCAACGCCGTGGGTGATCACATGGGTCCACGGTGTCAGGCCGGTGGGCAGCAGGCGCTCGGGCAGTTGCAGCACCAGGCGGCCGTGCTCGGGGTGTTGCGGGAACTCGATGCTGACATACGGCAGCTCATCCTGCAGGCGCCGGCTCATTGGCCAGTCGAGTTTGCGCATGAAGGTCAGGTGGCTGGCTTGCTCGGCATTCAGTGGCGTGGTGCCAAGGCTTTGCAGGTGCGGCCCGACCAAGGCAACCCAGGTGTCCTCGGCTTGTTCCAGTTGCCTGCGCCAGGCCTCGGCGCCTTCCGCGCCGCCCTGGTTCCAGGCCTGTTCGGCTTGTTGTGCATAGCGGGCCAGGTAATCCTGGTCGCCCTGGGACAGGAAGTAGGTACTGCGCTCTACCGACAGGCCCCAGGTCCAGATCAGCCAGACCAGCAGCAGGCAGAAGCTGACCTGCAGTACCGCCAGTTTCCATAGCAAAGGGTGGCGACGCATCAGGGCTGTTCCGTGTCGATCAGGACATACCCTTGGCCACGCACGGCCTGGATCTGCAGGTGCTGGGCACTGATGTCGGCCAGCTTGCGGCGCAGGTTGCACACATGCACGTCCAGGCCCCTGTCCAGGCGGGTATAGGCCCGGTGCAGCACGCTCTGGTACAGGAAGGGTTTGCTCAAGGCTTCGCCGGGGTGCGCCCGCAGCGTCACCAGCAAGCGGAATTCGGAAGCGGTGAGGCCAGCGGCATTGCCGTTGTGGATAACGTCTTGACGGTCGTGGTCCAGCATCACCTCGCCGACGTCGGTACGCAGCGCCGTGCCACGGTCGAATGCCACACGCCGCAGCAAGGCGTCGACCCGGGCGTCCAGCTCCGCCAGGCTGAAGGGCTTGGGCAGGTAATCGTCCGCGCCACGGGTAAAGCCGCTGATGCGATCTTGCTCGGCGCCTAGCGCCGACATCAGCATGACCGGTACCGCCTGTTGTCGGCGCAGCTCGTCGAGCAGGCTGAGGCCGTCGATGCCTGGCAGCATGATGTCCAACAGCACCAAATCGAACTGCGATTGCTGTATCGCATTCAGGGCCTGGGTGCCGCTGGCGCAGGCGTGCACCTGGAAACCGCGGTTGAGGAAATGGCGTTCCAGGTCTTGAAGCAGGCGAGGGTCGTCTTCGACAAGGAGAAGTGAGGTGGGCACGGCGAGCCTTGAATGAGAACTTCTATCAGTTACGAATCATCCCATTGCCAGCGGCCCGAGGGCAACGCCCCAATGTGTTAAGAAGGTTAATGATGCTGCACCCCCGTTTTCGCTCCGGTATCGTTCGCAAAAAGCAACTTGTTTCGTTTGCGAATTATTATCACTTGGGCGAAGGGTGTGGCATGAATGGTTTCAAAGGTGTGGGGAGCCCGCGACGGGTGCGGGGCTGGCTGGTACTGGGGCTGCTGGCGCCATTTTCGTTGTCGGCACTGGCTGAAACGGTAGCGACTCAGGCGGCAGCCGAGGATGCCTCGCTCGACCTGCCAGCATTGACCATCGAGGGCAACCGCCTTTACGACATGCTGCCATCGGAAGAAACCGGGGGCTACAGCGTCGATGCCGCTACAGTGGGCACCAAGACGCCAGCAGCGCTCAAGGACATTCCCCAGTCCATCACCGTCTACACCCAGGACTACGTCAAGGACCGCCAGTTCGTGCACCTGGATGACCTGGCCAAGTACACCGCCGGCCTGCGCACCCTGACCAACGACAGCGGCCGCTCGTCAATCTACGCCCGTGGCTACGAGTACAGCGAATTCAACATCGACGGCCTGCCGGCCCCCATGGCCAGTATCTTCGGCACTGTGCCGTCGCTGGCGGCGTTCGACCGAGTCGAAATCATGCGTGGCCCGGCTGGGCTGTTCAGCAGTACCAGTGAACTAGGTGGCATCGTCAACATGGTGCGCAAGCGCCCGACGGCCGAATTCCAGGGCCACATCGAAGGCAGCTACGGCACCTGGGACACCAACCACGAGGAAATCGACCTGAGCGGGCCGCTGGATGACGCCGGCCGCGTGCGCGGGCGCTTCATCGCATCCCGTGACGACACCAATGGCGAAGTCGATTACAACGCCAACACCAGTAACAGCTACTACGGTGCGCTGGACATCGACCTGGACGAGGCCACCACGCTGTCGTTCGGGCTGATGCACGAAGTGAAGAACATCACCCCGCACAACGGCTACCCGGCCACGTTGTCCGGTGAAGTGCCCGACTTCAGCCATTCGCGTTTCCTGGGGGCCGACTGGAACTACTTCGACGGCAAGACCACCGACCTGGTTGCTGAACTGACCCACCGCTTCGATAACGGTGGCTACGGCCGTGTCGCTGCCCGTGGCTCGCACCGCGATACAAATTACCTGTATGCCTTCACTGCGACCAACGCCACTACCGGTGCCAACTCCGAACGCGCCAGCGCCCGCGATTTCACCCAGGACACCTACTCGCTGGACGCCAGCTACAGCCAGCCGTTCGAAACATTCGGCCAGGTCAGCGAGTTCGTGGTCGGCAGCGACTATAAGAACTACGATACCGAGTACCTCAACGGCACCACCAACCTGGGTGCCATCAACGTCAACACCTATTCGCCGAAGCAGTTCGCCAAGCCGTCGCCCAACTACAGCACCGAAACCGGCATGCAGGAAGAGGAATACGGGCTGTACTCCAAGGTTACGTTCCGCCCGATCGATCGCCTGGCGCTGATCGCCGGTGGTCGTTTCAGCTGGTATCGCGGTGACTTCTACACCACTACCCTGAGCAGCGGCGCCACCACCAATGACAGCAAACGCGTGGACGGTCACTTCACTCCATATGGCGGCCTGGTCTACGACCTGACCGATAACCACGCGTTGTATGCCAGCTACTCGCAGGTGTTCAAGCCGCAGTCCGACACCGACAGCAACGGCCGCGTGCTGAAGCCGCGTGAAGGCGAGCAGTATGAGCTCGGCCTGAAGAGCAGCTACTTTGGCGGCGACCTGAATACCCGGTTGTCGGTGTTCCGGCTGACCGACAAGAACCGCGCCACCACGCTGTACGACGCTGATGGCGTAGCAACTACCGACTCCGTTGCAGCCGGCAAGACACGTGTGAAGGGCGCGGAAGTAGAAGTGAGCGGCAAGCTGACGGCAAATTGGGAACTGCTGGCCGGCTACACCTGGATGGAAACCGAAACCGTCAAGGGTGACGCCGAAACCACCTTCTTCATCATGCCGCGCAACCAGGCATCACTGTGGAGCAAATACACCATCAACCAAGGGCCGCTGACTGGCCTGGCCGTGGGTGGCGGCATATCGGCGATGAGCAACTTCTATTCCGAAAATGGCGGTGTGCGTATCGATGCACCGGGCTATGCCACAGTGGATGCGATGCTGTCGTACCCGGTTACCTCGAAGCTGACGGCCACCTTCAACGTCAACAACCTGTTCGATCGGGACTACCTGTCGCGGGTGGGGTCAACTTCGACATTCAACTTTTACGGGCCGTCGCGCAGCATGATGGTTGGCGCGCGGTATGACTTCTGATGCGTCGATATCCCAGGTGCGGCGCTCATTGAACGATATATATAGCTAGTTTGGCATGACTGTTTTTGGCGCCGGCTTACCGGCGCCATGACCGCCTGGTTTTTTTGCAGCACTGCGTGTGCAATCGGTTGAGTCGCACTAGAGTGTAGCCCTAGCGGAGTGCTTACTGCGTGTGCAGGAGGTCTGCAAGGACGCTGAAACGTTGTTGAGATGGACGGCTGGTTTTGAGGAGTAGGCCCCATGTAGACAATTCAACTGATCGTGTCCAGGCATCCCTGTGAGGGGAATATGATTGAAGACCCATATATCCTGTTTACCCGAATACCGATTGTTGTAAACGAGCAAGGTGAACTTTTTACTGACCCTTTGTGGGTCAAGGATATAGAGCTTCATCTGAGCTACATAGAAAACTTCGGCATCTGCTGCCCTGTTGAAAAAAGCAACAACGTCGAAGGGTTGCAAAGCATTAGTCATCTGAATGTGAAATGGCTTTACGGCTTGAGAAAAGACTATGGGCTTGCCTCTGTATTAAAGAATTTCCTACCCAATTTCATGTGCGTCGCCAAAGCCTGTAAATCGGCGAGGGTCGTGCATTCCGACGGTGCCGGTTGGGCATTTCCGTTGTCCTTCTACCTGCTGCCCCTGAAACCCCTGTTTCGCTTTCAATGGGTTGTTGTCATAGAGTCTTCATTCTGGATGCTGGGCCAGGGTGATACGCGGACGTTCAGGGCAGTCATCGAGCACTACGCACACTCCCTCCTGTTGAAACGCTGTTTGAAGCTGGCAAACGCCAGGATATTCACTCAATCCTTCTACAAGGAATATTTTCTCGGGGGCAACAATAGCCACACGTTAATTAACCCTGCCAGCTGGCTCGATAAGCAGTACATGGCGGCCCCGGAGGCAGTCAGGAGGCGATTCGAAGGTAGGCGTGAGCGTACACTCAACTTGCTTTACCCCTCACGCCTGGTCGTGGATAAAGGTGTCATGGTCGTTCTTGAAGCCATTGAACAACTGAACGTCGAAGGCGTTGAAATCACGATCACTCTCATGGGTGACGGGGATTTGAAAGCGCACTGCCTACGCTTTGCCGCTGAGTACCGTGGCGCCGTCGCGGTGAGGTTTCAGAGCGCAGTCGATTATGGCAAAGACTTTTTCACGATCATTGCCCAGCATGACTGGCTGTTGGTCCCGACATTGAAGCAGGAACAACCCCGAATCATATTCGATGCGTTCAGCCAGGGCGTTCCCGTCATCGGCTCCGACACATCCGGGGTGCAGGATATTACCAGCAGGCACAATGCGCTCACGTTTGAAACCGGTAACCCGTCCAGTTTGGCTGACCGTATTCGATATGCGGCGCGGCACCCCGAGCTGGCGCTGAAAATGGGGCTCGCGGGGCTGGACTATGCGACGGGGAAAACCCACTTGCAGATGCATCAGGTTCGTGAGGAATTCCTGAAGAGCAGCTTGAAGCTCTCGGCCAGCCCGCACATCTGACGCCACGTACGAGGATCTGCCGGTTGTAGCGTATGCGACGGGGTATTAAAAAGCCGGCTTGTGGCCGGCTTCTCGGGGACGCTTCCGACTAATTTATGGTAAGCCGCAATCGCCTTAACTGTGTGGCCATCAAGGGCCTGAAAGAGATGGCAGATGCCCGTGTGGGATATCGCCGAGCCCTCTGGACCGCGGCTTGCGCCGGTCGGGGCTAAATGTGCCGCGTAGCATACAAGGGCCCGCGCAGGATGCCCAGCAAAAAATGGCACAGGGTGTTTCAGCCTGGCCGCTGCTGGCGGAAATGTGACCAGTGGAACACCCAGCCAAGGATCTCCAGCCCCTGCGCCTGGCGCTGCGCTGGGGTGTAGCGTTCGACCGCATAGTTACGCCGGTCATGGCTGTGCAGATAGAGCGTATCGTGCAGGCCAAGGCTGAGGCTGTTAACCCTGAGCATGCCGTTGTGCAGCAGGGCATAGGTCTCGCCATCGACCACTCGGGTCATGCTCAGGTCGATGGCCAGGGTGGCCTCCAGCGGAATCAACGGGAGCATGTTGCCGGCCGGCATCGCCAGGCAGATCGCGTTACCGGCCTGTACACCCAACCCCTTCAGGGCCTTTGCCGGCAGGCGCAGGTTTTTGCCCGCCACTGGCGACAGCAGGCTGTTATGCATCTCGTAATAAGGCACGTTCAGTACCCGGCCGTGTCGCACCGACAGCGGAGTGGGTGGGTTGGCGAGTGCCGGCTTTGGCGGGCCGTTGCGCAGGATCGGGTTGGGGTGTTTGGGCCCTTCACCGGTGCGCAGCCAACGGCGGTGCACACAAAACAGGTCGGCCAGCTCATCCAGCCGGGCCAAAGGCACACCGCGTTTGAACCAGTTGTTGACATGCTGCGGTGTGACGCTGCGCTGGGCGGCGAAATCGGAAGGGGTCAGGCCGCATTCATGCAGCAGGGCCTTGAGGCGGTCACCGGAAGTGTTCATGGCAGCGAGTGTAGCGGCGGGGGGCCAGCAAGGATATGAACCGGGTGTTGATGGGGTTTGTGTGAAAAGAGGCCGCCTGTAGGGCGTTGGTGTAGGACTGCGTAGGAATTGTTACTAGTAATCAGCGCATCGCCCTTTCAGGCGTAAAAAAACCCCGCCAAGGCGGGGTTTTTTATGCACCGGTATCAGCCCTTGTAGGCAGCAACCGATTTGGTGATCGCAGCACGGGCAGCGTCAGCGCCATCCCAGCCTTCGATCTTGACCCACTTGCCCTTCTCTAGATCTTTGTAGTTGGCAAAGAAGTGCTCGATCTGCTGGATCAGCAGGGCTGGC
>NZ_BCBI01000092.1:0-14873 GCF_001320565.1 Pseudomonas sp. NBRC 111132 | reverse complement strand
GGATGTCGGCGATCCTGAAGGGGGAGGCCTGGGCCAGCGTGGCTTTCAGCAACAGGATGGAGAGCAACAGGCGCGGGTAGTTCATCGGGGGTTCCAGACAAGCGGATTCGGAGTGCAGCACGTGCGGGCAACCCGCATGCAGCGGGCGATGAGGATACGGGCGGGCTGTGTACGGCGCGGTTAGCCGAGGGTAAAGATGTGTAAAGTCCGACCGGCCGGCGGTGACAGTGCCCGCCTGCAGGGTGATCATTACGGCCCCTGCAATTGCGATATCTGGCCCTGATGATCCCTGTGCTGCTGGTCGACGACGACCGCGAACTGACTGAAATGCTCTCTCTGTACCTGGCGCGCGAAGGCTTCCAGGCCACGGCCGTGGACACCGGTGAAGAGGGCGAGGCCCAGGCGCTGTCCGGTAACTACCAGGTGGTGGTGCTGGACGTGATGCTGCCCGGTATCTCCGGTATCGAAGTGCTGCGCCGTGTGCGTGCACGCAGCCAGGTGCCGGTGCTGCTGCTGACCGCCCGTGGCGACAACATCGACCGCATTGCCGGCCTTGAACTGGGGGCCGATGACTATGTGCCCAAGCCCAGTTCCCCGGGGGAACTGGTGGCACGTCTGCGGGCGATTCTGCGCCGGGTACAGCCACAGCAGATGGGCGAGGCCAGTGCGCCCGAACAGCTACGCACCGGGGCATTGGAAATGTGGCCGGGCCGACGCGAGGCGCACTGGGGCGACGCTACGCTGGAGCTGACCGGCTCCGAGTTCAGCCTACTGGAGGCATTGGCCCGTCAGGCTGGCCAGTTGGTCAGCAAGCAGGACCTTTCGCTTAATGCCCTGGGCCGGCCGCT
Organism: Pseudomonas sp. NBRC 111132; assembly: GCF_001320565.1. NCBI lineage: Bacteria > Pseudomonadati > Pseudomonadota > Gammaproteobacteria > Pseudomonadales > Pseudomonadaceae > Pseudomonas > Pseudomonas sp. NBRC 111132. Next base: position 14,025 of record NZ_BCBI01000092.1, on the reverse strand, counting down.
GACCCGTTACGACCGGCGTATCGACGTGCATGTCAGCAGCATTCGGCAAAAACTTGGCCCGCGCGCCGACGGCAGCAGCTGGATCCAGAGCGTGCGTGGCATGGGCTACATGTTGATCGTCGAATGATGCGCCGGCGCCTGTTCTGGAAGCTGTTTCTGGCGTTCTGGCTGGCCAACTGCCTGACCTTCCTGGTGGGGGCGGGCGCTTTCATGCTCAATGACTGGCGTGGCGATACGCCGGCGCTGCGCTCGCTGCTGGCCACCGAACTGCAGCTGTTGCAGCGTTACGGCGAGCAGGCAGGCCGACAGCTGCTTGAGGTATCACCGCAACCGCCCGATGTACAGGTGGGCCTTTACGACAGCCAAGGCCAGTTGCTGGCCGGCAGAGCGGTGCCGGTGGCGCGTTTCGAGCAGGCGTTGAGCGACCGTGAAGGTGGCCCGCTGGTGCTACGTGCTTCGGTGGCCACGGTGCTTGGCGAGCCACCGCGCCCGCGTGGTATGGGCCCGTTGTTTACCGGCACGCTGATGAGTGCACTGTTCGCCTTCCTGTGCAGCTTGTACCTGACTCGCCCGCTGGCCTGGTTACGTGAGGCGATGGGCCAGGTAGCCCAGGGCCGCTTCGATGTGCGGGTAAAGCCCAGGCTGGGCAAGCGCCGCGACGAGATCGTCGAGCTGGCGGAGGACTGCGACCGCATGGCCGGTCAGCTGAAGGCACTGGTGCAGGCGCAGCAGAACCTGCTGCACGATATTTCCCACGAACTGCGTTCACCGCTGACGCGCATGCATGCTGCCATTGGCCTGATGCGCCAGCAGCCCGACCGGCACGACATGCTGGAGCGGGTGGAGCGCGAATCGCGGCGCATGGATGACCTGATCGAGCAGTTGTTGACCTTGGCCCGCGCCCAGGCTCGCCAGGGCGATAGCGACTTTGCCAGCGTGGATGTGGTGGAGCTGCTGGCGCAGATCGTCGAAGACGCCCGCTTCGAGGCCGGCATGAAGCAGTGCCAGGTGTCTTTGCAAGCCCAGGGTGCGTTTCTCATCCACGGTCATGAAGAACTGCTGTACCGGGCGCTCGAGAACATCATCCGCAACGCGGTGCGCTACACCGCAGTTGGTACTGAGGTGTTGGTGGAGGCCGCTATGGCGCCGGGTGGGCAATGGTTTCAGGTCTGTGTCAGCGACCATGGGCCGGGCGTAGATCCGGCGCGCCTGCCGCGGATCTTCGAGCCGTTCGACCGGGGTGCCGACAGCGATGGTGATGGTTTCGGCCTGGGCTTGGCTATCGCCCAGCGGGCCATTGCCCTGCACGGCGGTAGTATCACTGCACAGGCCGCCGCCACTGGTGGTCTGCGGGTGCGCATCGAACTGCCACAGGCAAGCCCGGCTTGAGCCATTGAGGCCGTAAAGCGGCCTGAATGGCTCAAGCCGTGAGCGTCGGTACGAACATGCCGGTCTTCACATTGCTCATCGAAACCAACGTCTTGAAGCGTTTGACATTGTTGTTTTCGAAGAACAACTCACGGGTCAGCTGGGTGTACTGCTCCATGTGCCGCACCAGCATGATCAGCACGAAATCGCATTCCCCCGCCACGTAGTAGCACTGTTGCACCTGCGGGCAGGCGAGGAAGGTGCGCTTCATCTCGTCCAGCAGGTCCAGCCGCTCGTTCTCCACTTCGACCTCGGTGATTACGGTCAGCGTGTAACCCAGATGCACGGCATCCACCTGTGCCACCGTTCCACGGATCACGCCGTCGGCCGCCATTTTCTTCAAGCGCCGGTTCACCGCTGCCGAGGACAGGTTGACCTGCGTGCCCAGGTCCAACTGCGACGTCCCGGCATTGCGCTGTACGGCCTCGAGCAGGGCCAGATCGAAGTGATCGAGGGGCATGAAGGTATCTCCGTTGCTAAGCAGCGCCAAAGGCTGGAAAAGCGTAATGAAAGTGCATGAAAAGGTCGAAAATCAAGTTTTTCGTACGCTTTCGCCGAATAGAATTCTCCCATGATCAAACAGGGTGCGCTGCCATGGCATGGCACCCAAGGAGAAACGGTTGATGAATACGAGTACCCCGTTGCAATTGGACGGCGCGTTGCTATTGCAGCAAATCAGTGCGCTGGGGCAAGTAGGCGTCGACCCCATTCACGGCGGACGCACTCGGATTGCGCTGACCGATACAGAAAAGGCTGGGCGCGATCTGCTGGTTGAATGGATGCATGAGCTTGATCTCGAGGTGCAGATCGATCGCATCGGCAACATTTTCGGCACGTTGCGCTCAGCTACTGACAGCGGTGCCCAGCGCCCACTGATGATGGGTTCGCACATCGATACCGTCACCAATGCTGGCGCCCTGGATGGCTGCTACGGGGTGCTGGCGGGGCTGGCAGTGATACGTGCTTATCGTGAGGCAGGGCGGCAGCCCGAGCGTTCGATCACCGTTGGCGCCTTTACCAACGAAGAGGGCGTGCGCTACCAGCCAGACATGATGGGCTCGTTGGTATACGCCGGTGGCCTATCGTTGCAGCAGGCCCTGGATACGCTTGGCACCGACGGCACGCGGCTGGGCGACGAATTGGCGCGTATTGGCTATGCCGGCACAATGCAGCCAGGGGCCGTGGTGCCGCACGAATACCTTGAGCTGCACATCGAGCAGGGCCCGATCCTTGAGGCCGAGAACACCCTGATTGGCGTGGTCGAGAACCTGCAAGGCATTTCCTGGCAGCAGGTAGAGGTGCTGGGCCATGCCAACCATGCCGGCACCACACCGACTCACCTGCGCCATGATGCCGGTTTCGTGGCCAGTGCCATCGTTGCCGAACTGCGCGCCATGGCCGTAGATTCTGGCACGACCCTGGCCACCGTCGGCTGCATGCGGTTCGAGCCAAACCTGATCAACGTCATTGCACGCAAGGCGACCTTCACCGTCGACCTGCGCGACCCGGACGAAACCTGCCTGGCTCACGCCGAAAACCGCCTGAGCCAATACCTGGATTCCCTCGCCAAGCGTGAAGGCGTGAGCATCGCTACGGAGCGCCTGGTGCGCTTTGAACCAGTTGCCTTCGATGCCGGCCTGGTCGATGCGATCGAAGCCTCGGCGCGGCGCTTGGGCTTCAGCCACCGACGCATGACCTCTGGTGCCGGGCACGATGCGCAAATGATCGCCCGCATAGCGCCGGCTGCGATGATCTTCGTGCCCAGTCAGGGCGGCATCAGCCACAACCCGCGCGAGTTTACCGCTGACGATCACCTCGTTCAGGGGGCGCAGGTGTTGCTGGATGTCGTGAGCCATCGCCTGGCCCACACCTGATATTCATTGAAAAAACCGCCCACGGCAGTTTGGCTGCAGCGGCATGGGCTTGCTGATACTTGTAGAACGGAGTGCTGCATGTTTGTTTCCAACCCCAAGGCTGGCCGCCAGCCATACCCACAAGCGTTGCGAACTGTGATGAGCATTGCCAAGGCCGAAGAAAGCCGCCAGTGGCTGACCGGTTGGTCGTGCCTGAATGCTGGGGCCACGCCGCTGTACGGTTTGCCTGACCTGGCCGCAGAACTGGGCATAGCCCAGCTGTCGGTCAAGGATGAATCGGTGCGCTCGGTGCTCGGTAGCTTCAAGGCCCTTGGGGCGCCGATCGCCTTGGTTCGGTTGATTCTGCGAACCTTCCCCGAACAGCCTTTCGCGCCCCATGGGTTGCTGGAGGGCCATTATGCTGATCTGCTGGCCGGCTTTACCGTCGTCAGTGCCACTGATGGCAACCATGGCAAAGGCCTGGCGGCAGCAGCACACAGCATAGGCTGTCGCTGCGTGATCGTGCTGCACGCCAATGTCAGCATCGAGCGTGAGCAGGCGATTGCCGCCTACGGCGCACAGATCGTGCGGGTTGCCGGCAACTATGACAAGTCGGTCGAGCACGCCGCCGTGCTGGCGGCGAGCAATGGCTGGACCGTGGTTTCCGATACCTCGTATGAAGGCTATGAGGAGATCCCGCGCGACGTGATGCAAGGCTACGCAACCATCGCCGCGGAAATCATCGAAGCCACCGTCGGGCAGCCACCGTTCACTCATGTGTTCCTGCAGGGCGGGGTAGGTGGCTTGGCAGCTGGCATCGTCAGCTACCTGTGGGAACACTTCGGCGAGCAGCGCCCGCTGTTTGTCATGGTCGAACCCGAGCAGGCCGATTGCCTGTACCAAAGTGCGATGCTTGGCAAGCCGGCCAGGGCTGTTGGCTCGGTGGACTCGGTCATGGCCGGCCTGGCCTGTGGCGAGACATCGCCCCTGGCATGGCGCTTCCTGGAGCCGAGCATCGATTGTTTCATGACCATCAGCGACGACGAGGCCGTGGCCGCCATGCGCCGCCTGTCAGCCGGCAGCGTTCGTGACATTCCATTGATCGCGGGTGAGTCAGGTGTGGCCGGGCTGGCTGGGCTGGCCCGCCTGGTCAAGGACTCGGGCGCAGCCGCCAGCCTGGGGGTCGGTAGAAATGCCCGTATTCTCTTCATCAACACCGAAGGTGCCACCGCCCCCGGCGTTTACGCCGAGCTGTTGGGCGAAACGGCCGCCTCGGTGCTGGCGCGCCAGCAGTGCTGGGCCTAACGACCGGATGTTTCAGTGGCCGCCTTTCATCCGCCGTGCCAACAGGTAGATACCCAGGCCAACCAGCGCCGTCGCCGCGCCGATGAACCCGGTGCTGGTCCAGCCCATGCCGGCAGTGATCGCCATGCCGCCCAGCCATGGCCCCAGTGCATTGGCCAGGTTGAACGCCGCATGGTTCGACGCGGCGGCCAGGCTTGGCGCTTCATGAGCAATGTCCATCAGGCGGATCTGCAGCGGTGCGGCCAGGGCGATCATGGTACCCACCAGGCCGATGCCCAGCAGCAGGCTCCACAGTGCCTGGGCGGCGAAGGTGAAGAACAGCAGCACGGCAATCGACCACATCAACACCAGCCCCACCGCGCGGAATTGCAGGCGGTCGAACAGTTTGCCGCCCGCGATGTTGCCGACGATACCGCCAACACCGAACGCCGCCAGGCCGAACGGAATCCACTGCGGCGAGACCTGGGTCACTTGCAGCATGGTCGGCGCCAGGTAGCTGAACACGCAGAACATGCCGGCAAAGCCGATGGAAGCGATGGCCAGCGCCATCCATACCTGCGGGAGGGTAAAGGCCTGCAGTTCCTTGCGTGGGTCGCTGCGTACTTCGTCGTGACGCTGGGGCACGAAACGCCAGACCAGGGCGATGGTGCACAGGGCAATCGCGCCGACCAGCACGAAGGCCGAACGCCAGCCGAAATACTGGCCCAGGAACGTGGCCACCGGGTTGCCGAGCAACATGGCCAGGGTCAGGCCCATCATCACCCGAGCGACGGCACCTGCACGTTGATCTTTGGCCACCATGCTCGAGGCCACCACAGCCGCAATGCCGAAGTAGGCGCCGTGGGGCAGGCCACTGATGAAGCGGAAGGCGACCAGGCCGCCGAACGAGGGGGCGAAGGCCGTGGCCAGGTTGCCCAAGGCATACAGCAGCATCAACAGCAGCAGCATGTGCTTGCGCAGCAGTTTGGCACCGAGAATCGCCAGGGTAGGGGCGCCGACCATCACCCCCAATGCATAGGCGCTGATGGCATGGCCCACCTGTGGCTCGCTCAACTGCAGGTTGCTGGCTATGTCGGGCATCAGGCCCATGATGGCGAATTCGCCGGTGCCGATGGCGAAGCTGCCCAGCGCCATGGCGGCTTCCATCTTGGCGACGGTGCTTTTACTGGCGAGCGGGGGGAGTTCCTGGACTGACATCTGTATCCCTATTGAAACATGCTGAAACGTTCAAGGCGGGATCATAGTCAATCTGTGACTGCAACGTCGAGGACGCTGGACGGCTATTCAGCGTGTCGGGGGCAATCACAGTGTCAGCTTCTTGCTGAACTTTGTCTCCATGACAATGTGCGAAGCAGTGTGGGTCACGCCCTTGATCATGTTGATGCGGGTCAGCTCGGCATTCAGCTCCCCCAGCGTGTGGGTGGTCAGGTGGATGATGAAGTCCATTTCACCCGACACCGCATACACCGCCTGCACCGAGTCCATCTTGCGCAAAGTGGTCATCACGTCGGTGTAGCTCTTGTTGCTGCATGAAGTCATGGTGAAGCAGTTGATCACCTGCTGCAGCTTGTCCTGGTCGATGCGCACGCTGTAGCCGGTGATGACCCCGGCGTTTTCCAAGCGGTTGATGCGCTCCTGCACCGCAGAACGCGACACGCCCAGCTTGCGCGCCAGCGAGGCGGTGGGCTCGCGGGCGTTGGCCTGCAGCAAGGCCAACAGTTGCCGGTCTTTTTCGGTCAGTTTGAACAGCGCGCCGGGTGGGAGGGCGTCCATGGTGGTTCCTGGTGATTGTTCTTAGTGGTTGTACTGCGCGCGGGCTTCCTGGAACTTGTCCATCAGCTTCAGGCCGGCATACACCGTTTGCGCCGCCGCTGGCCCGAACGGCCCGCCGTTCCATTCCAGGCCGTAGGCGTCGAACAGGCGGTAGCGGTCACTTTCGTTACAGACTGCCTCGGCGATTACCCGTGCACCCACGGGTGCGGTGTTCATACCATGGCCCCCAAATGAAGTACAGGCCCACAACCCCGGGCCCAGAGGGCCGATGTGCGGCATCTTGTGGCGGGCGTAACCCATCAGCCCAGACCAGGCCTTGGCGATTTTCAAACCCTGCAGTTGTGGGTACACGCTAAGGATGTCACGGGTCAGCAACTGCCCCAGGCGCTGTTCGTCCTGCAGGTTGCGCGTGGTGATATGGCCACCCCACAGCAGGCGGTCACCCTCGACGATGCGGTAGTAGTCCGAGGCGCGGCGGTTGTCGCCCACTGCGTCTGTAGTACGTACTACATCGCGCAGGCGCTCACCCAGGTGCTCGGTCAGCACCACGTACGTGGCAATCGGCAGAAACGCACGGCGCAACTGGCCAAACTCAGGGCCGCCGTAGCCGCCGCAGCAGTACACCACATCGCCGCAGCTGACCGCCCCCTGGGCGGTGACCACCCGATGGTGGCCGGCCTTGCGTTCCACCCGCAGCATTGGCGATTGTTCGTGTATGCGGCCACCGGCCAGCTCGACCAACTCGGCCAGGCCCAGGCAGTAGTTCAGCGGGTGGAAGTGAAAGCCATGGCTATCACGCAGCCCCTGGAAGTAGCGGTCGGTGTTCAGACGGCTGCGCAGCGCCTGGGTATCGAGGTACTCCATGTCGAAATTGAAGTCGCGGGCCATGCGGTCGCGGGTGCGCTGCAGGTTGTCGGCGTCGTCGTAGCGCACCACGCTGAGTTTGCCGGTAGTTGCCGCGCAGCCTGGCAGTTGGTGGCGGGCGATGGTGTCGCGGACGATATCGACCCCCTCCAGCGACAGCCGGAACAGCGCCGCGGCGGTCTGCTTGCCGCAGCGCCGCTCGATCGCCGACAGCCCTTCGGACCAGCCTTGCAGCACGAAGCCGCCATTGCGCCCGGAGGCGCCCCAGGCCACCCGTGCCGCCTCCAGCAACACCACCGAGCGCCCGCGCATCAGCAGCTCGCGGGCCAGGCTAAGGCCTGCCAGGCCGCCACCGATCACGCACACATCGGCGCGGCTTTCACCTGTCAGTGCCGGGCGCAGGGGGGCAGCGCGCATGGTCCCGGTGTAGTAGTTATTGCTGTAGCTGGACATCGGCTGGGTCATCCTTTTGCTGGGAGCTGTACGTTTTGCGGCATGAGGGTGCCGCACGCCCTTCAAGGGAAGGGCGCTGGCCTGCGGGTCTGGGGGTTACTGCACTTGCGTGAGGTCGGCGCCGTACCACTTCTCGGACAGCTGTTTCAGCGTACCGTCGGCCTTCATGCCCTCGACCGCCTTGGCCAGTTCGGCGTTGAAGGCGTCGTCGCCCTTGTCGGTGGCGATGGCCAGTGGCTCGTAGTAGGCGGGCTTGCCCTGCACGGGGGTGATCGGGTATCCAGCCTTGATCGCACCCATGACGGTTGGCAGTGCCGACAAGGTGGCATCCAGGCGGGTGCCGTTGCCCATGCGCAGGTCGTCCAGCGGGCCCATGCTGTCGCCATAGGTCTGCACTTCGCCTGGCTCTACGCTGTAGCTGAAGGCTGGCACATCCGCTGCGTCGATTTTCAGCCGGCGGTTGATGTAGTCCTCGGAAGTGGTACCGGCCTCGACGCCGATGGTCTTGCCGTTAAGGTCGGCAGTGTTGCTCCCGGCGGCGTCCTTGTGCACGGCGAAGACGTAGGGGGTGTAGTAGTAGATGGCCGGGAAGTCGAGCACCCGGCCACGCTCGGTGGTGGGGGTCATCGAACCGACCGACAGGTCCCAGCGGCTGGCCCAGCGCCCTGCCGTGATGATGCCGTACTCGGGGGTGACGAAGGCCACTTGGGTGCCCAGGCGTTTGCCGATCTCGTTGGCTACATCGATGTCGAAGCCCTTGAGGGTATTGTCCTCGCCAAGGAACGACTGCGGTGGCCAGTTGGCGGCGGTGGCCACGTTCATGACCTTGCTCTGGTGGATGCGGTCAAGGGTGGCACCGGCCCAGGCGGCGCCGGCTATCAGGGTCAGGCTGCCAGCAACGGCGGTGAGTGCGAACAAGCGTGCGACTGGGTTCATTCGGTAAGTCTCCGGGCATGCAATTGTTGTTGTGGTGTTGGCACAGCGGTAGACACAGGCCTCAATGACTGAGGATCTGCGAGAGGAACTCCCTGGCACGTGCGTGGCGCGGGTTGTCGAAAAACGCATTGGGCTGGCCTTGTTCGATCACCTGGCCCTGGTCCATGAAGATGATGCGGTCGGCCACCCGGCGGGCGAAGCCCATTTCGTGGGTAACGCACAGCATGGTGATGCCGTCCTGGGCCAGCTCGCCCATGACGTCGAGCACTTCCTTGACCATTTCCGGGTCCAGCGCCGAGGTGGGTTCGTCGAACAGCATGATGCGTGGTTTCATGCACAGCGCGCGGGCAATGGCCACGCGTTGTTGCTGGCCACCGGAAAGCTGCCCGGGGAACTTGTCGGCCTGGCTGGCGATGCGCACCCGGTCCAGGTACTCCAGCGCCAGGGCACGGGCCTGGGCCTCGCTGAGCTTGCTGACCAGGCGCGGGCCGAGCATCAGGTTTTCCAGTACGGTCAGGTGCGGGAACAGGTTGAACTGCTGGAACACCATACCCACCTGGCGGCGGATAGCCGCCACGCTGGCTGCGTCGCGGTCCAGCGGGTTGCCGGCGATCAGCACCTGGCCTTTCTGGAAGTCTTCGAGCAGGTTCAGGCAGCGGATCAATGTGGATTTGCCCGAACCGGACGGCCCACAGACCACCACGATTTCGCCACTGGCGATCTCCAGGTCTATGCCCTTGAGCACGTGAAACTCGCCGTACCATTTCTGCAGGCCACGAATCGATATGGCGGCCTGGGCGATACCGGGGGTGAAAGGTTGGTTCATCATGGGGCTCCTCGATCAGCGATGGGCGCGGTCGAAACGTTTTTCCAGGCGCGACTGCACGGCTTCGAGCAGGATCGACAGCACCCAGTACAAGACGGCGGCGGTGATCAACATTTCCAGGTGGCGAAACTCCGCACGGCCCTGGGTGCGGGCGAGGAACATCAGCTCCCACACACCGATCACCGACACCAGCGAGCTGTCCTTGAGCATGGAGATGAACTGGTTGCCGGTGGGCGGGATGATCAACCGCATCGACTGCGGTAGGATTACCCGGGTCATGGCCTGGAAGGGGGTCAGGCCGATCGCCCGCGAAGCTTCCCATTGCCCGCGCGGGATGCTGCTGATACCGGCGCGGAAGATTTCCGTCATGTAGGCGCCGTAGCACAGCGACAACGCCAGGATCCCCGCCGGCACGGCACCGACTACATAGCCGAGCTGGGGGATACCAAGGTAGATCAGGTAGATCTGGATCAGCAGCGGCACGCCGCGAAAGAACGAGGTGTAGAAGCTGGCAATGGCGATGGCGAAGCCGTTGGACGACAGCCGTGCGGTTGCGCCCAGCAGCGCCAGGACGAAGGCGATGGCGATCGAGAGGGTGGACACGTAGACGGTGGTGAACACCCCTTGCGTGATCATGAAACCGACCTTGGTGGCGATGAAGCTGTAGGACAGGTCGAAGGTGTCGAAAAACAGCAGGAACAACAGCAACAGTTCGCACCAGACCGTAATCACCTGGGCCCGCAACGGAAAGCGGCCAAGGATGAACACGTTCAATACCAGGGTCACGGCCAGGGTGCCGGCCACGGCGATGTTGCGCATCAGCGGTGCCTGCAGGTCGAGCACGATCGGGCCCATCAGCCGGGCCAGGCTACCGTCGCCCACGCCGTAGAGCAGGGCGAGGGCGAAGATCACGGCGGCGGCCATACCCATGAATGCCGGGTTGTCGGTCGCGCGCGGTTTGACGATATGGTCTCTGTACATGGGGGCGTGCCTCACGGAGCTGGGCTCGTTTGTTGTTGTGGGGTCATTGTAGGGAGGCGAAGCGCAGGCAAGAACCTGGCGAACTGCAATGATTCTGCTGTTTCCAATTGCATTTGCTTGGGCATGAGCCTGACATATGCAACGGGATGCCTGTCAGATCGTTTGCCCTTTTGCAGGGGTGAGTACGGATGTAGGCTTGGCAAGCGGCGTGAATAAGCGCCATACATTCGGTTCACAAGGACAACTGCGATGTCGGACACCCCGCGTAACCCACTGCTCATCGACGGGCCGCTCGGCCAGATCGAGCTGTTGATCGACTACCCCGCTGGCGCACCGAAGGGGCTGGTGCTGGTCAGCCACCCGCAACCGCTGCTGGGCGGCAGCCCACGGCATATCGTGCCGCTGACCTTGGCACGGCAGTTATGTGCAGCCGGCTGGCAAGTGGTGCGGCCGAGCTTTCGTGGGGTGGGACAGACGCAAGGGGCGCATGACGAAGGCATCGGCGAAGCGCAGGACTGCATTGCGGTTATTCGTCACTTCAGCCGGGAACTGCCAGAGCTGCCGCTGGCCCTGGTCGGGTTTTCCTTTGGTGCCTACGTGTTCGCGCGTGTGGCTTGTGAGCTTGAAGGGCAGCTGCAGGCGGTGGCATTGCTGGGGCTGCCGGTGGGTGATGTGCCGGGCGGGCGTTATTACGAGCCATTGCCGGTGCCTGCGGATTGCCTGTTGCTGCATGGCGAACGGGATGAAATGGCGCCGCTGGCCAACCTGCTGCAATGGGCAGGCCCTGGCCAACGGGCGGTGTCGGTGTATGCCGGTGCCAACCACTTCTTCAAGGGCTGCCTGGGACGCGCAGTGGAGCAGGTGATCGAGCATCTGGCCCTGAAAACTGCCGGTTATCGCTCCAGGTAGTGGGTTTGCGCGGCAAAGTCGATGAACCGTTTGCTGGCGAGCGAAAGGTATTCCCCCGAGCGCCAGCACAAGCGGAAACTCATCTGCTGTGCCGGCCGGAAGGGCACACCGACGATGCCTGGCGTGCGCTGTTGCACCGAGCGCAGCAGGGTGGCCACCCCCATGTTGTCCAATGCGGCCTGCACCACAAGCGAGACGAAGTTGCTCTGCAGCGCCACTTGGTAAGTGATGCCATGCTCGGCAAAGAACGCGTCCAGCAGATGGCGTTGCACGAAGGTGCGGTCGAACACCACCATGTCGGTATTACGCAGGTCTTCGGCGGTGAGGAAAGCCTTGCCGGCATAGGGGTGATCGGGGTGCATGCACGCCAGCATCTCGTCGCTGCCCAGCAGGATCGATTCCTTGTCCGGCGGCACACGCCGGGACTCCAGCAGTGCGAGGTCGATTTCCCGCTGCTCCAGCCGATGGCCAATGTCTTCGGCACTGCCTTCGAACACGGTCATGGCAATGCCTGGGTACAACTGGCGGAAGGCGTTCATCAAACCGGGCACGTAGTGCAGGCCGAACATCGGCGGAATACCCAGGCGCACTTCGCCGCGCTTCAGGTCGGCCATGTCGCGCAGTTCTTGTCGGGCAACATCCATCTCGCGCAGGGCCGAGGCAATGCGTGGCAGAAATTGCTCGCCTTCTGCCGTGAGGATCACTTTGCGCGTGGTGCGGTTGAACAGGGTGACGCCCAGTTCTTCTTCCAGCCGGGTAACGGCCATGCTCAGCGCTGGCTGGGCGATGTGCAGGTGCTGCGCGGCCTTGGTGAAGCTGCCTTGCCGGACGATTTCGACACAGCAACGCAATGCCTTGAGGTTCATTGAGGGGTGCTACCTTTCATGCGAGCTGCATTCATAACGAACTGTGATGCTAAGCATCATAACAATATATTTATTATTATTAACCAGAGGGCCTACGATGCGCGCCACTGAGACATCCTGCAACATCTCAGTCACGCAGCTTAATAAATCTGCAATCCCACAAAGATTTTGAGGTAGTACCCCAAATGGCCAAGGCCGCCGATGTCGTTGTGCAATGCCTGGAAAACGAAGGTGTCGAGTATGTATTCGGCATTCCCGGTGAGGAAAACCTCGACCTGCTCGAATCCCTGCGCAAGTCGAAGATCAAGCTGGTACTGACCCGTCACGAGCAGTCTGCAGGTTTCATGGCTGCCACCTACGGCCGCCTGACCGGCAAGACCGGCGTCAGCCTGTCGACCCTCGGCCCTGGCGCCACCAACCTGGTCACCGCCAGCGCCTATGCCTACCTGGGCGGCATGCCGATGATGATGATCACCGGGCAGAAGCCGATCAAGAAGTCCAAGCAGGGCCGCTTCCAGATCATTGACGTGTGCGGCATGATGGACCCCATCACCAAGTACACCCACCAGTTCGCCTCGGCCGACAACATCCCGTCGCGCATGCGCGAAGCCTTCCGCCTGGCCGAAGAAGAAAAGCCGGGGGCGGTACACCTGGAGCTGCCAGAAGACATCGCCGCCGAGCAGACTGATGCACTGCCGATCCCGCGCAGCCTGCACCGCCGCCCGCTGGCCGAGCACGTGGCCATCGAAGCAGCCGTCGAGAAACTGCTGAACGCCCGTAACCCGATCCTGGTGATCGGCGCAGGCGCCAACCGCAAGATGACCGCCAAGGTCCTCAAGCAACTGATCGACAAGACCGGCATCCCGTTCATCACCACCCAGATGGGTAAAGGTGTGGTCGACGAGCGCCACCCGCGCTTCCTGGGCAACGCCGCGCTGTCGTCGGGTGACTTCGTTCACCGCGCCGTCGAAGCGGCCGACCTGATCATCAACATCGGCCACGACGTGATCGAGAAGCCGCCATTCTTCATGGTCCGTGGCGGCACCGAGGTCATCCACATCAACTTCCGCTCCGCTGAAGTCGATGCCGTGTACTTCCCGCAGGTTGAAGTGATCGGCGACATTGCCAACGCTGTTTGGCAGATCAGCGAAGCGCTGAACGACACGTCGCACTGGGACTTCACCCGCCTGATGGCCATTCGTGAAGCCAACGAAGCACAGATCGCCGAAGGCGCCGACGATAACCGCTTCCCGGTCTACCCGCAGCGCCTGGTGGCCGACATCCGTCGTGTACTGCCGTCCGAAGGCATCGTTGCCCTGGACAACGGCATCTACAAGATCTGGTTCGCCCGTAACTACAAGGCGCACAAGCCCAACACCGTGCTGCTGGACAACGCCCTGGCGACCATGGGCGCCGGCTTGCCATCGGCGATGGCCGCGCACCTGGTGCACCCGGACCGCCCGGTGATTTCGGTGTGCGGTGACGGCGGCTTCATGATGAACAGCCAGGAGCTGGAAACTGCGGTACGTCTGGGCATGCACATCACCGTGGTGATCCTGCGTGACGACGGCTATGGCATGATCCGCTGGAAGCAGGCCAACATGGGCTTCACCGATTTCGGCCTGGACTACGGCAACCCGGACTTCGTCAAATACGCCGAAGCCTATGGTGCCAATGGCCACCGCGTGGAAAGCGCCGAAGGCCTGCTGCCGCTGCTGGAACACTGCATCAAGACCCCAGGCGTGCACGTGATCGACTGCCCGGTCGACTACAGCGAGAACGACCGCATCCTCAACAGCGAGTTGCGTGAGCGCGCGCTGGCGGTATAACG
>NZ_BCBI01000091.1:0-14882 GCF_001320565.1 Pseudomonas sp. NBRC 111132 | reverse complement strand
GAGCGGTGCAAGTGCTTTAGAAGGTACTGACGAACACAACCTGGCTGTACAGGTTGTTGTTGTCATTGCCCAACTGTGTACCGCCTTGCTCGGCACTGCGCTCAGGCGTGTACAGCCCCACCAGTGGCACTATCATCAGGTGCTCGTTGAGGGTCCACTCCGCATACAGGTCCACCTCGTGGCCATCTACATTGCCCAGGCTGCGGTCGATCGTGTCGAACTTGAAGCCCATCAGCCCCACGTTCAGTGACGAAGCCGGGCTTACCGTCAACCCCACCTTCTGGATCCGCGCATTACTGTTGAACGGCCCGGCATAGTTGCCCGCCACCTCGCCTTGAAACCAGGTGCCCAACCCACGGCCCAGGCCATAGAACAGCGTGTCGTATTGCTCCGAGAACCGGCTGTAGCGGTAGCTGACGTTCGGTGCCCAGGGCAGGTCGGCAAAGGTCCAGCCAGCTTCCAGATACCAGGCGTCTTCAGTCGCGGCGTGCGGTTTGTCCTGCTTGGCATATTCGCCAGACAGGAACAGGTTCTCCACCCCGGCATTGCCCTGGCCACGAATGCTGTAGGTCTTCATGCCGTCGCGTTCCTGCTGCATCGGCGAGGCGTATTGCTTGTCGATATGGGTGGTGTCGATGTAGGTCAGCCCGACCGTACCCGCGTCTGCCACATGCTCAAGGGTGGCCACATGCATTTCGGTGTTGGCCTGGGCGCGGTTGTCCGACTGCAGCCACATCAGGTCGCCGCGCCAGCCTTTGCTGCCGCCAAGGCGCAACACGGCGGTTTTGTCGAAGCTCTTGCGCGCAGCCAGGTAGTACGCGCCGCCACGGTTGAACTCGCCATTGGCCAGGCCGTGGCCAACATTCAAGGAATCGCCCTGGATCAGGAAACCATCGCCTACCGCGACCATCTGCTTACCAAACGACAGGTCGATGCCGTCTTCGCCAAGCAGTGGCACCAGGTTGCCGGACTTCCAGCCCAGGTAGGCGTCCTCGATCTTGGTGGTGCGTTCGCTGCCATCGCTGAAGCCGGCGGCGTCGCCGTCGCCCCAGGTGCCAGAGCTGAGCAAGGCGAAAGCGCCGTACAGCGAACCGGCACTGCCCAGGCGTTGGTCACCGCTCAGGCCGTATTTTACATAGCCCTCGCGCCATGATGTGGAGCCGGGCTGGTCGCGCGCGACGGCGTAGCTTTCCTCGCTGTGGAATACACCGAACACGGCTTCGACATTGGCGTTCAGGTGGCGCTCGGCATCGCTGTAAAGCTCCTGCGCGCAGGTGCCCAGCGAAGCCCCGGCCAACAGTGCGGCCAAGGTGAGGCGGAATGGGCGGTGGTGCATGGTCTGGCTTCCTTTGTTATGGGTTTGGCAGAAGTCCTGAAGACATGCCAGTGATCATGCAGGAAGCCTCGGCGCGGGCTTTTGCCCTGGCTGCCAGTTGCCTTTGGCGTTGTGCCAGGCCGATAAAAACACAAGGCCCCGTGAAGGGGCCTT
Organism: Pseudomonas sp. NBRC 111132; assembly: GCF_001320565.1. Lineage (NCBI taxonomy): Bacteria > Pseudomonadati > Pseudomonadota > Gammaproteobacteria > Pseudomonadales > Pseudomonadaceae > Pseudomonas > Pseudomonas sp. NBRC 111132. The sequence continues at coordinate 13,393 of NZ_BCBI01000091.1, read as the reverse complement.
GGTGGGAATGCCTTGAAGGAATGCGTTATTTGAGCCCGGCGAGGAAGCAGGTCACCGCCTGGCGTTCGCCAGCATCCGGCAGCCCTGCGTAGGGCATGTAGGTGCCGGGGACTGCGGCCTGTGGTTGCTCGATGAAGGCGCCGATGGCTTGCGCCGTCCAGCTGGCCTGGCGGCTCTTCATGGCCTGCGAGTAGTTGGCGCCTGGCACGCTGCCAGGTGTACGGCCTACCACGTCGTGCAGGTTGGGGCCCATCATTGCCGGGCCGCCCTTTTGTGCCGAATGGCAGGCTGCGCAGTCACGGGCAAACACCTGTTCGCCTTGCTGGCGTTGTGGCGCGGCGCAGTCTTCGGCCAGGGCAAGGGGGCTGACCAGAGTGGCGAGCAGGAACGGGATTGCGAACTTGTGGGGGGCGAGGGTGGGCATCACGCACGGGTCCTGGGTGGGTTCTTGTCGGTATTCGGTTTGATTGTGCGCCAGCGTCGGTCGCTGGGTTTTGTTGTGCCTGCCAAGGTGTTTTCTGGTATTGCCACAGCGTTGTCGGTACCGCTCAATTGGCATGCTGACGCCGATACTCCCCAGGCGTTACCCCAAATCGCGCCTTGAATGCAGTGCTGAAATAGCTCGAATCCGAGAACCCCCAGGCATACCCCAGCGACGACACCTTCTGGTCCATCGCCGGGTTGCGCAGGTGCTCGGCGCAGAAGTCGAGGCGGCGGTTGCGGATGTACTGGGCAATCACCAAGCCATGCTTGGCAAAGATGCGGTACAGGCTACGCATCGAGATCCCCACTTCGCGGGCAATGAACTCGGGGGTGAGCTGTTCGCAGGTAATACGCTGGTCGATCAGCGCCAGGGCCTTGCGGAACATGCGCTCGTGGCTGCCGGGCACCGTGTCGTGGCTGATGGCTGGGCGCAGCAGGGCGATCAGTGCGTCGAGCACGGCCTGGCTCTCATGGTCGCTCATGTGCCGGGTACGCCCCGTTTCCAGCATCATCAGCCGGGCCATGTTGGCCAGCGGCGTTTGCGCCTCGATACGCTTGGCGCAGGCGACACCGGTGCCACGGGTGCCGCTTTCCACCCGCGCGCGCGGCAAGATCAGCGACAACTGCCGCGAGCGCTGGTGGAAGTGCATGTCCAATGGCGCGCTGGCGTCGATCAACGTGAGGTCGCCAGCTTGCAATTCGATGCGTGCACCCTGGTGTTCGATGTGCGACGTGCCGGCCATCTGCAGCACCGCATAGTAGTTGTCGGCACCGCTGGCGCGGATTTCCCGCGGGCCGCGGAACAGGTTCACCTGGGTCATGTCGACGATGCTCATGGAGATCTGGCCTGCCTGGCACTTTTCCAGCTGGCCGACGAACCCTGGGTCGAGCTTGCGGCCGTTGAAGTGGCCACAGGCTTCATTGACTTGGCTGAGCCAAGCCTGGAAACGGTCGTCGGTAATGCGGGTTGCAGGGATCATAGGGGCCTCGCACGGGGTAGCGTTGTAACGGGTCGCTTGGGCGACTCTTGGGAGATAAAGTTTAAAATTCACTTGAATATTCAAGCAAAAAGCGAGCCCTATTGCCGATACGAAACATGTGGATACACCCCAAGTCGTTGATATGAATAGCTATTAAATTTGTGTGCTGGGTCTGGTTTGCTCCTTGGCGGGATTTTTATGAGGGCTATTGGTGCAGCACTGTGCAGATACTTCCCACCCGATGTTTCGTCACCGCGGCTATCTGACAGGCATAAAAAAGCCCGCTGAGCGGGCGGGCTGAAGGTACAACGCTTGCGTGATGCTTCAATGGCCAAGGCCGTCGCCGATGGCGATGCCCCTGGCCCGCATGTCTTCGATCAAGCCGGCGCGCACATGAGGCAGGTTCAGCATACTTTGCTGGCGCACACGGTGTACTTCCGCGCCGGTATAGGCCGCCCACTGTTCAGGCGAACTGTTACCGGCCATGCCATCGCGCATCAGCAACCAGTTGAGCAGGTCGGCGATCTGCTGGTCGTTCAGCGCTGACTGGGATATGCCCGGCACCCGCACCAGAAACTCGCGGCCACCGGGCACCCGCAGGAAGTTGCCGACAAAGCCCTGCATGCGCGGTGTGTCGTTGGCCGCCGAGCCTTCGCCATGGTCACGGTGGCAGCCGGCGCACTGCAATTGGTAGTTCACCGGCACCGAGTAGCCGGCCTGGGCGATCGGTACCGGTGGTACTTCGTTGCCGGGGGCAGGCCGCTGGTTGGGGTTGGGCAGGGTCCTGGCCTGGGCCACGGGGGCCAGCAGGCACAGGAGCAGCAACAGCGTCACACCGCGCATGGCGCTACACCGCCACGCCACGGATGATGGTGACGGTGCAGTTGTAGATCTTCGAGGCTGCACCCAGGCACCAGTTGATGTCGTTGTTGTTGAATGGCCGGTACAGCGGCTGTTCATCGTCGTTGCGCGAGCAGGCGCACTGGCCGCAAGCGTGCTTACCGCAGCAGTCGTTGTACGAGATGATGTAGTTCTTGCCGTCGGCCGGGTTGCGGCAGGTGCCGATCCAGGTCACCAGCGAGGCTTCGGTGCCAGGCGGGCAGGAGGTGATCGAGCCGCCGCAGCACGAACACAGGAAACCGTCGATCGAACAGTTGCGCCAGTAGTCGCAGCTGGTCGGGTCACCTGGGTCGCCCATCTTCGGCTGCTCGGCGGCCAATGCCTTGGCGGTGCGGTCGATGGGCAGCAGTACCGGCAGGGCGGCGCCGGCGACGATCAGCGAGCCCAGCCGCGCCAACACTTTGCGCCGCGAAGTGGTATCGGCGACATGGCGGCTGGAGCGTTCAAACAGTTTGTCGAGAAAACTCATGGTCGGCTCCGCGGTCAGTGCTGCGCGCTGTGCTGGTGGGTGTGGGCGTGTTCGTGGTCATGGCTGTGCGACGGGTCGCCGTGCAAGTAGTGCTGCAGGCTGGCGCTGCCCAGGTGCAGGGTTTCGAACAGGCTGTCCAGGTGTTCGCGCGAGTTGACCAGGCCTTTGGCGCGCAGGGTGCCGGCTGCGTCGATCAGTACGGCGTAGGGCAGTTTGCCGATCTGGTAGGTCATGCCCACCTCCGGGCCGACTACGTAGCTGGCTTGCTGCAGGCCGTTGGCTTCGATCAGTGCCTGTTGCTCGGCGAAATCACCGTCGCTGACATAGATCACGTCCAGCGAACCGCTGTTGTCCCTGGCAATCGATTTCACCGCCGGCAGCAGCGATTTGCACACTGGGCAGCCGGGGGCGAGGAAGAACAGCAACTGCGAGCGTTCGCCGCGGTAGCCGATGTTCACCGGGCGGCCGTGGCGGTCGGCGGCAGTCACTTGTGGCGCGGGGTCGTTCACGGTGACGCCTTTGTCCACCATCAGCGCGCCGGCCGGGGCGATACGCCCGTGCAGCACGCCAATCTGGCGCACGAGGGCCATGACGGTGAAGGCGACTGCGATCAGCAGCAGCCAGAGCAGTATGTTCGATGCGATAAGCAGTTGCATGGGGTTATCTCCCGTTCAATTTGGCAAGACGCGGTTGGTTGGCCAGCAGGCCATCCACCGCGACATGAAGCAGCAGCGCCACGGCTGCCGCCGCGCTCACCACGAAAATATCCAGCACGCCCAAGGCGCGTTCGGCCACGGGCCATGCGGCAACGCCGGCGAGCAGGGCGATCACCAGGTTGCGCAGCAGCAACACCGGGCGCAGTGGCTGCGCGGCGCCGGGGCCAGAGCAACCGCAGTCGATGTCACGCCGGCCACGCCAAAGGTTCAGGCCGATGGCGCTGGCGTACAGCGCCATCAACAGCGCCACCCCCAGTGCTGCATCGGTGCGCCAGGCGGGCAGCAGCAGGGCCAGGGCCAAGGCCAGCTCGATCAGCGCCAGGCTGGCGGTGGCGCCTGGCGCCAGCGGAGCCGGCAGCAACTGATAGGCACGCACAATGGCGTTGAACGCGCGCCGGTCACGCAGCTTGTGGCTGGCAGCGCTGGCCAGCAGTGCGGCGAGTGCGGTGCTGCTGGCAATTACGAGGACAGGGTCGAGCATGGTCCGATCTCCTGCTTACCAAGGGGCCAGGGTGAGCACAGGGGTGTCGGCGATCTGGTCCATCGCGCCGCTGTGCTTGTTGCTGGTGAGGTCGAAGAACTGCACGCCGCCTTCCAGGTCGGTGGCCACCAGGATCGGTGCCTTGTCGTGGCTGGCTTGCAGGCTCCATACGGGTTTGGGCGAGTCCAGAGTGCCGAGCTTCTTGCCGGTCTTGAGGTCGAACGCCCAGATGGTGGTGCTCGGGTCTTCCCATTTGCCGTCGGTGTGCTGGTCGTGCATCAGTGCATACAAGCGGTTCAGGCCTGGTGCCACGGCCAGGGCCTGCCAGCCGCCCGGTGCCCAGCCTTGCTTGCGCTCTTCGTCGCTGACCAGCGACCAGGTGGGCAGCGGCTTGGCCTTGCCGCCCTCGAACGCCACCGGGTACACCTCACCCTGAGTGGTGGTGAAGTAGTAGGTGTCGCCGTTGGCGATGGCGCGTTCGTTGAGGCGCACCTTGTTCGGGTCGAAGAATGGCGTTTGCGTGCGTGATACTTCCTTGCCTGCGTCATCCAGGGTTACTACCAGCAGTTGGCCGTCACCGCACAGGGACGCAAAGCTGCGCTTGCCTACCGGGTAATTGAGCACGCAGCCGCTGATGGGCACTTCACTGGCGACCTTGCGCGCCTGGGTGTCTACCACGGTGACCGAAGTCGACGGCGTCAGGTTGAAGACGTAGGCCAGCTTGTTGTCGGCGCTGACACCCATGGCGTACTTCTCGGTCAGGGTCGAGGCGCGCTTGGCAGGCAGCACCACCTCCCAGGTCGGCTGCAGGGTCTGGGTGTCCCAGGCCACCAGCACATCCGTGCGTTCGCCGTAGGTGCCGCGCGAGTAGAACAGGTTGGCCGAATACAGCGTGCGGTTGTCCGGGCTCAGCGCGGTGGGGGCGACGAAGGCGTTGGTGGTCATGCCGAGCATGCGCTTGGCCTTGGGGTCCACCACCACCACCTTGCCGGCGATGGGGTTCTTGAAGTCCACATCCAGGATGTAGACCCGGTGAGGGTCTGGCGGGAACGGCAAGGTGTTGTGGCCGATCTCTTCGGCGGGCAGGTCGGCCCGCACCGCACTGCTGCCTGCCGCCAAGGCCAAGGCCAGGGCTGCCGAGATGCTGAGCCTGTCGACGCGACGCATTGGCTATCTCCGATGTTGTTATGGTTTGTGCAGAAATCGCAGTCATCGCAGTGTGCCGCCTGGCCAGCAGGGGGGATTTGGCCTGCGTGACATTCTCTTGAGGCTGCCTGACAAAACGCTGCAGAGGGCTGGCAGGCGGGCGGGCAGGCGCTTGAAGATCGGCCCGGCGCCACGTTGGCGCCGCCATCCAGGAGTGCATGTCATGAGCGATATCCCGCTGTTACCCGCCGTGGTCGAGTTCCTCGCCAGGCCCCATGGCCATTTCATCGAGGGCCGCTACCAGGCGGGCGAGGCCGGGCCTTCGGTGGACATTCACGACCCGTCCAGCGGCGCGGTCATCAGCCGTGTGGCCGAGGCAAGCGCTGCCGAGGTGGCACGTGCCGTGCGCAGCGCCCGGCAAGCCTTCAAGGGCAGCTGGGCCGAAGTCTCGCCATACCAGAAAGGCGTGGTGCTGAACCGCCTGGCCGACCTGATAGAGGCCAATGCCGAAGAGCTGGCGCAGTTGGAAACCCTGTGCTCGGGCAAGTCGATCAACCTGTCGCGCGGGCTGGAAATTGCCCAGAGCGTGGTGTTTTTGCGCTACTTCGCCGGTTGGGCGAGCAAGATCACCGGGCAGACCATGACCCCCTCGCTGCCTTCGTTTGGTGGTGAACGTTATACCGCCTTTACCCTGCGTGAGCCGGTGGGTGTGGTGGCCGGGATCGTGCCGTGGAATTTCTCGGTGATGATTGGCATCTGGAAGATCGCGTCGGCGCTGGTCACCGGCTGCACCATCGTGGTCAAGCCCAGCGAGTTCACCCCGCTGACCTTGCTGCGCATCGCCGAGCTGGCGGTCGAAGCCGGGGTACCGGCCGGCGCGTTCAACGTGGTCAACGGGCGCGGCCAAGCGGGCCAGATGCTGATCGAGCACCCCGAGGTGGCCAAGGTAGCGTTCACCGGCTCGGTGCCGACCGGCATCGCCGTGGGCAAGGCGGCCATGGCGGCCAACCTGACCCGCGCCACGCTGGAGCTGGGTGGCAAAAACGCAGCGGCGCTGTTGGCCGACGTGGATGTCGACGGCGCGGTAGCCGGCATCGTGCAAACGGCCTATGTGCACCAGGGGCAGGTGTGCGCCTCGCCGGAGCGCCTGTATGTGCACCGCAGCCGTGTGGACGAATTCACGGGCAAGCTGGCTGCAGCGCTGGGGCAATTGAAGATTGGTTCGGCACTGGACCCGGATGCCCAGTTCGGCCCTTTGGCCAATGCCACGCATCTGCAGAAGATTCTTGGCTTCTTCGAGCGGGCCCATGCTTCTAACACCGTGGTGTGCGGGGCCAAGGCCGTCGAGCGACCAGGTTACTTCGTCGAGCCCACGGTGGTGCTGGCCAACGACGCCCGCGACCCGTTGCTGCACGAAGAAACCTTTGGCCCGATCGTGTGCATATTGCCGTTCGATGACGAAGCGCAGTTGCTGGAAATGATGAATGACAGCCCTTACGGGCTGACCGCCAGCCTGTGGACCAACGACCTGTCCAAGGCTCTGCGCCTGATCCCGCAGATCGAGGCGGGTACGGTGTGGGTCAACATGCACACCTTCCTCGACCCGGCGGTACCGTTTGGCGGGACCAAGGCATCGGGGGTAGGGCGTGAGTTCGGCAGTGCGTTCATCGAGGATTACACCGAACTGAAGTCGGTGATGATCAGGTACTGACCTGCCTACTGGCGCGCGCCTGTAAGGTGGGGCGCGCCCGGTTCCATGCAGTGGCGGTGAGTCATGGCGTAGAATTCAGGTTTTACCCGAGCCTTGCCCCATCATGCTGCCCATCGCGCTGCTGCCAACCACCGCCGACCAGGCCCCGCTGATCCGCAACCTCTACCAGTACTATTCCTATGAGTCGTCCGACTGGGAGCAGGAAGATGTCGAGGTGGATGGCCGCTTCTACATCCACGACGAGCACCTGCAACGCTACTGGCAGGACGACGGCTGGGCCGCGTACCTGGTGCTGGCGGACGGTTTCATCGCCGGCTTCGTGCTGGTGGAGCGCAGCGAACTGCGAGGTATCGATGCACGGGAGCTGGCCGATCTGTTCATCCTGAAAAAGTACCGCCGTCAGGGCATTGGCCAAGCGGTGGCGTTGCAGTTGCTGGGCGGCGAGGGTGACTGGCTGCTGCGCTGCTACGCCCAGGACCCGCCCGCCGTGGCGTTCTGCAAGGCCGTGCTGGCGAACCTGTCGCGCCCGGCACAGGCAATCGCCCTGGACGATGAACCGGACTTGCTCAATTTCCTGGTGAGCGGTGCCCGCCACTGAAGGGTGAGAAAGCGACATTTTTGTGAGCCACTTCACAAAATCGTCATGAGCGGCATAATGCCATCAACGCTTTCCAAAACCCGGCCGCCGCAAGCCGGGGTCCCTTTCATGCGCTTCGAAGGTTCAGGTAAAGTTCATGTCGCTAGCTGCAAACCCCGACATCATGTACCGGCTGTTGATCCAGAGCGTGGTGGATTACGCCATCTACCTGCTCACCCCCGAGGGTATCGTCGCCAACTGGAACCCCGGTGCCCAGCGCGCCAAGGGCTACCATGCCGATGAAATCGTCGGCCAGCATTACTCGCTGTTCTACACCGATGCCGAGCGCGCAGCCGGGTTGCCAGCGCTTAACCTGGAGCAGGCGCGCAGCACGGGGCGTTTTGAAGAAATGGGTTCGCGCCTGCGTAAAGATGGCTCGGCCTTTCTTGCCCATGTGGTGATTGAAGCGGTGTACGACGATGCCGGGCAACTGGTGGGTTTCGCCAAGGTCACCCGCGATGTTTCCGAGCGTCATCGCCAGGAACAGGAGTTGTTGCAGGCCAAGGAGCTGGCCGAGCAATACAGCCAGGAAATGGCCAAGCTCTCGCAGTTTCTTGATTCGGTGATCGCCAACATCCCCGCCAGCGTCATTGTCCAGGACCTGGAAAGCCAGCGCATCCTGCTGGCCAACCAGCAGGCCGAGCGCCTGTTTGGCGGGCCAGGGCGCAGCATGATTGGCCAGTTGCCCGGCGAATGCTTGGCACCGGCCGCTGCCGATTATCTGGAACAGCAGCTGGCGCGCGGTGCCCGCAGCCCCAAGGGGCATGCCGCTGAAACGCGTGTCGATACCGCCCGTGGCCCACGCACCTTGCGCAGCCGCACCTTGCTCAGTCAGAACCGCGAGGGCCAGGCCGACTACGTGTTGTTCGTAGCCGAAGATGCCACCGAAGAGCTGGCCGCCCATGCGCAGATCCACCACATGGCGCACCACGACGCGCTCACCGGGTTACCCAATCGCACGCTGTTCAATGAGCGCCTTCGCCAGGCACTGGTGCGTGGTAGCGAAAACGCCAAGCTGACCGCCGCACTGTGCCTGGACTTGGACAACTTCAAGAACATCAACGACTCCCTCGGCCATGCCTTTGGCGACAAACTGCTGCGCGAGTTGGGCAAGCGCCTGCGCCGCGAGTTGCGTGAACACGACACCTTGGCCCGCTTGGGCGGTGACGAGTTTGCCGTGGTGCTGACGGGCCTGGAGGGGCGGGATGCCGCGTGCAACACCGCGCATCGCCTGATCAACGCCATCAGCCCGCCGTTCCAGATCGAAGGCCACCAGTTCAGCGTGGGGGTGAGCATCGGCATTGCCATCGCCCCGGATGACAACGACCAGGCCGAGCAGTTGCTGGGCTACGCCGACATGGCGTTGTACGAAGCCAAGCGCAATGGGCGAAACCGCTACGAGTGCTTCGACGTCGAATTGGACGTTGCCGCCCGCCAGCGCCGCCTGGTGGAAACCGACTTGCGCACCGCGTTGCACCTGGGCCAGTTGCAGTTGCATTACCAGCCGGTGGTCGACCAGCAGACCAGCAGCGTTACCGGTTATGAGGCGCTGCTGCGTTGGGAGCACCCGACTCGCGGCATGGTCATGCCCATGGACTTCATCCCCATTGCCGAAGAAACCGGACTGATCCATGAACTGGGCAACCGCGCACTCAACCTGGCCTGCCAGGAGGCCGCCAGTTGGGACAGTGAGCAGACGGTGTCGGTCAACCTGTCGGCGGTGCAGTTCAAGAACGCCAACCTGGTGCACACCGTGGCCTTGGCGCTGGCCGACTCGGGCCTGCCGGCGCAGCGACTGGAGCTGGAAATTACCGAGTCGGTATTGCTGGGCAACAGCGAGGAAAACGTGCGTACCCTGCGTGCGTTGAAAGACCTGGGTGTGTCCATTTCGCTGGACGACTTTGGCACCGGTTACTCATCGTTGGGTTACCTGCGTTCGTTCCCGTTCGACCGGATCAAGATCGACAAGTCGTTCGTGCATGACATGTGCGACAGCCGCGAAGCGATGTCGATCATCCGCGCCATTACCGACCTGTCCAACAGTTTGATGATCAAGACCACGGCCGAAGGTGTGGAGTCAGAGGAACAGATGCGCCGACTGGCGGCGGAGGGCTGCTCGCACTTTCAGGGCTACCTGTACGGGCGGCCAGCGCCGGCGAGCGAGCGGTTGAAGCAGGTGGTAACCCTGAGCTAACCCGATGCGCGGCCGTGCAAGGGACCGCGCCAGCTTTCAGGGTTAACTGTTCCAGTCCGGCGCAAACGCCGGGCTCACCACGCGCTGATCTTTCGGCAGCCCGGCAATCGCCGCGCGGTCGTCTTCATCCAGCTGCACATTCAACGCTGCCAGGTTGGCCAGCTGGTTTTCCCGGCTGCTAGCCTTGGGGATCGCCGCCACGCCGTCCTGGTCCAGCAGCCATTTCAGCGCCACCTGGCTGGGCAGCACGCCATGCTTGCGGGCAATCGCCTGGATCACCGGCTGCGCGGCTGCCTGGCCACGTGCCAGCGGCGTATAGGCAGTGAGCAACAGGTCATGGCTGCGGGCGTAGTCGAGCAGCGGTTGCTGGCCGAGCAGCACGTGGTATTCCACCTGAATGGCCGACAATGGCGCACCCAGCGTTTCCACCACCTGGCGCAGCAGCCCCAGCGGGAAGTTGGCCACACCGATGTGGCGCGTCTTGCCCTCGTCACGCAGGGCTACCAGGGTGTCGATGCTGCGGGCCAGGTCCCAGTCCTTGCCGGGCCAGTGGATGTGAAACAGGTCAACCTGTTCGGTACCCAGCGCGCGCAGGCTGTCTTCCAGCGACTGGCGCATGGCTTTGGGCTCCAGGCGGTCCCACCAAACCTTGGTGGTCAGATGGATTTGCTCGCGTGGCACATCGCTGTCGCGCAGCGCCTGGCCAACGGCCGCTTCGTTTTCGTAGGCAGTGGCGGTGTCGATGTGCCGGTAACCCACGTCCAGTGCCTGGTGCACGGCCTGGGTGCATTCACTGCCGGTCATCGGCCAGGTGCCCAGGCCGATTGCAGGCAGGTCCAGGCCGTTACGGGTGGTGAGCCTTTGCATGTAAATTCCTTGTAGAGGGTGCAGGAGGTGGGTCGATGGTCGGTGATCAACAGCACACGGGCCATGCGTGCAAGGTGGAAAGTGGTCGATCAGCGAACAGAAATCGCACTCAGCCTGGACAAGCGGTAAATCAACTTCCTTATGCTGCGGCATCTCTTCTAGAATTCGAGCTGTTGCATCCGCCAGGCCAGGCCTGCGCGGCCTTCCCTGGGCGTGGCATGGCGCCGCGCCGTCATCGAGAGAGCCATGAGTTCCAGCACACCGCTGTCCGGCGTCAACCAACCCCTGCGCGGCATAGCCTTGGTGGTGGTGGCGACGTTCCTGTTCGCCAGCCACGATGCCTTGTCCAAATTCCTCGGCGGCCTGTACCCGATCGTCATGGTGGTGTGGGCGCGTTATGTGGTGCATACGCTGCTGATGGCCGGCATCTTCCTGCCCAAGTCTGGCCTGAACGTATTGCGCACCCGTCGGCCGCTACTGCAAACCTTGCGGGCCCTGAGCCTGTTGAGTACCAGCCTGCTGTTTACCACCGGCCTTCAGTATTTGCCGCTGGCCGAGGCGACGGCGGTCAACTTCCTTGCCCCAGTGCTGGTCACCGCGCTGTCGGCGCCGCTGCTCAAAGAGCGGGTGACGGTGGGGCAGTGGGTGGCGGTGGTACTGGGTTTCATTGGCGTACTGGTGGTGGTGCACCCGGGTGGGGCGATGTTTACCCCGGCCATTCTGTACCCGTTCGGTTCGGCGTTGGGTTTTTGCTTCTACCAATTGCTGACGCGCATCCTTGCCGCGCATGACAGCCCGACCACCAGCAACTTCTATGCAGGGCTGTGCAACACCTTGGCTATGAGTGCACTGGTGCCGTTCTTCTGGGAGGTGCCGCGTTGGGACCATGCCCTGCTGATGCTGGCACTGGGCGGCTTCGGCATGACCGCGCACCTGCTGCTGACCCAAGCCTTCCGCCATGCGGCGCCGGCGTTGCTGGCGCCGTTCAGCTATTGCCAGATCGTGTTTGCCGGGTTGCTTGGGTTTGTCGTCTATAGCCAGGTGCCGGATACCTTGAGCCTGGTGGGTATTTCGGTGATCTGCCTCAGTGGGTTGGGCGCGGCGTGGATGCAGCGGGGCAAGTAAGGCTGCTTCAGCTACCGGGCCATGAACTGCAGAATGCGCTCGCGTAGCCAGCGCTCGGCTGGGTCGTTGTCCTGGGCGCCGCTCCAGACCATCGACAGCTCGGCTTCGGTGATATCGAACGGCGCCGGGTCGGCGCGCAGGCTGCCGTCGTCGGCCAAGGCGCAGGCGGCATAGTCCGGGACCGTGGCGATCATCTCGGTGTTGCGCAGCAAGGCGCGCAGGCTACCGAATTGCGGTACCGCCAGCACCACCTTGCGGCAACGGCCAATGCGCGCAAGGTCCAGGTCTATGTTGCCGCTCATGTCGCCGGAAAACGACACCATCACATGCGGGCGGGCGCAGTACTCGTCGAGGGTCAACGGGCCGGGGCGGTCATCGGCGCGCAGCACCCGCACGCCGATGTCGCGCAGCTTGCGGCGCTTGGCCGTGGCCGGCAGGTCGGTGGTGTAGCTTACGCCTACCGAGATTTCGCCACTGGCCAGCAGGCCAGGCATCAGCAGGAAGTTGGCTCGCCGTACCACGACGCTGATGTCTGGGGCCTCTTCGCGCAGGGCTTGCAGCAGGGCCGGAAACAGGCCGAACTCGGCATCGTCCGACAGGCCCAGGCGGAACACGTTGCTGCTGTTGGTGGGGTCGAACTCACGGGCGCGGCTGATGGCGGCGGATATCACGTCCATGGCCGGGCCCAGCTCGGCGAAAATCTGCATGGCCCGTGGTGTGGGTTCCATGGCGCGGCCACTACGGATCAGCAACGGGTCGTCGAACAGTTCGCGCAGACGGGCGAGGGCGGCGCTGACAGTGGATTGAGTGATGAACAGCTTTTCGCCGACGCGGGTCAGGTTGCGCTCGATCATCAGGGCTTCGAACAGCACCAGCAGGTTCATGTCGACGCGGCGGAGGTCGTTGCGGTTCATTGGCTTCAGGTTCCGGGAGTAGAGGGCTGGCGGTGAATTGAAGCATGCGGGAGGCCGGCTTGCATCGTACGAATGTGCCGGCCTCTTGGTGGGCTGGTCGCGCCGCTGTTCAGGCTCACCTGACAGAGCCAGCCTATCAAGCTCCAACAGCCACTCTATTAGAACTCTGCCCAAGCTCGGCTAGTCTTTCCCGTGGCCCCGCGACTTCCGCGACCGGGCGGCGTGACAGCACCTGTGTGCAACGCCGCGCCAACCCGTCGTGACAGCTTCGCAAGCCCCGTGTAGACCTGATGAGGGGTGGCACGAGCCCACATGCTCGGCTGAAAGAACACCTGGCATAGACCGGAAATCTGGATAACCGACCCAAAGGTACCCGCAGATGTCGAACGAATCGAAATGCCCGTTCCATCAAACCGCAGGTGGCGGCACCACCAACCGTGACTGGTGGCCTGACCAGCTCAACCTGAGAATTCTTCACCAGCATTCCTCGAAGTCCAGCCCCGACCCGGACTTCGACTATGCCAAGGCATTCAAGAGCCTCGACTTCCAGGCCCTGAAAAAAGACCTCACCGCCTTGATGACCGACTCGCAAGACTGGTGGCCCGCTGACTTCGGCCACTACGGCCCGCTGTTCATTCGCATGGCCTGGCACAGCGCCGGCACCTACCGCATTGGCGATGGCCGCGGTGGCGCGGGCTCTGGCCAGCAACGTTTCGCCCCGCTCAACAGCTGGCCCGACAACGTCAGCCTGGACAAGGCGCGGCGCTTGC
>NZ_BCBI01000090.1:0-15021 GCF_001320565.1 Pseudomonas sp. NBRC 111132 | reverse complement strand
GACAGTAGCAGCCAGTGTGCCAGCGTGTCGTGAAGGAGGTGTTGATGTGCTGCAACCAAAAGGGCCGCTATGCGGCCCTTCATTCACGTAATCAGTGACGGTGGCGGTGGTGCTTCTTGCTGCCGCGGTTTTCGTCGCCCAGATGGTTGCCAAGGGCACCACCGGCGGCGCCGCCCAGGCCGGCACCTACGGTCGAACCGGTCTTGCCGCCTACTGCACCGCCCAGCAGCGAGCCGCCAGCCGAACCCAGGCCACCGCCGATGGCAGCTTCGGTGCGGTTGCCCTTGCGTGCACCGACAGCACTGCCGGCCGCGCCGCCAACGCCGGCGCCAATGGCCGCGCCAGTCTTGCCGCCAAGCTGTTGACCAACAACGTTGCCCAGGACACCACCCAGGCCGCCGCCAATGGCGGCAGTACCGTCACCGGCGAAAGCGCCCTGGCACAGCAGCAGGCCGAGGGCAAGGGAAGGCAGAGTCAGACGCATGATACGAACCTCAAAGGAATCATCAGGATAAGTTGCCGCGCAACGGGCGGCGGGTCAGGGCTGAAAAGACGCTTCAGCGGTAGTAGCGGTCACCGCGGTATTGCCGATTGTCATCATCGTCATCGTCGCGGTCATGCCGATGGTGGTGGCGATGGTCACGGTCGCGGTCACGCCAGCCATCGTCATCGTCGTGGTAGCGATGGCTGTGGCAACCTGCGGTCAGCAGGACAACGGCAACCAGCGAAAGGCTTGCAAGACGGGTGCTCACGATATAGGTCCTTGATCCGCATAGGTTTACGGGACACCTCCTGAGACTGGGATCGCTCCATTTGGTTTCCCGGGCGGTTAAAAAATTGTGCTGACAGCGATGAGCGGCGTGCTTGCGGGTTGCTGTTCTGTCCCGTTCGGTCATGGCCGAGCGGCCAATGCCCCTCTAAACTGTGGGGTAAGCCGCAGTCAAGACGGCAACCTGCCACACGGTGAATCACGATGATCGCCCACACCCCCACGTTGTTCGCCGCCGTTGCCCTGGTGGCAACCATCCTGGCCTTCTGCTTGCTGCTGGTCGGGCGCAGCAACCGCCGCGACAACCTGATGCTGACTGGCTGCGGGCTGCTGGTGCATGCCTTGGCTTATGTCTGCTACACCGTCTATGCCCAAGCCCCTTTGTGGCTCAGCTATGGCGTGGGCAACAGCCTGCTGTCGCTGGCCCTGGCGTTCTACACGGCCAGCTTGTTCCGGGTGCGTGAGCAGGTAGTGCCCTGGCGTGTCATCTTCGTCATACCGGCCTGCATGCTGGTGGGGCTGATGCTGCTGCTCGATACGCTGGAACCGCGCATGCTGCTGGCGACCCTGGTGCTGATGCTGCAGTGCGCGATGATCTTGTATTGGGCGTGGCGTTATGCCGAGCGGCCGGGCAGGGCCCATCTGTTGCTGGAGATTGGCGCGTTGATCAGCCTGGTGGGCCTGGGTATGCGTGTGGTGGCGGTGGCCAATGGCACGGCGGTGGAAATGCGCTATGACACCAGCAACCTCAAACAGAGCATTTCTGTGGCCATCGGCACCGCCACGGTGATGATGTACTCGATCGGCTTGGTGCTCCTGGCCAAGGAGCGTAGCGAATCGCGCCTGCAGCACCTCGCTCTGCGTGATGTGCTGACCGGTACCTACAATCGCCGGGCGATCCTCGAACGCTTCGGCGTCGAACTGGACCGTGCACGCGATCAGCAGGGCAGTCTGGCGGTGGCGATGATCGACATTGACCATTTCAAACGCATCAATGACCTGTATGGGCATCTGGCTGGCGATGAGGTGTTATGCCACTGCGTGCGCCAGTTGCAGCAGCGCCTGCGCCAGGGTGACAGCCTTGGTCGTTACGGCGGCGAAGAGTTTCTGTTGCTGTTGCCCGGCACCGACCGCACCGGTGCAATGGCCGCCCTGCAAGGGCTGCGCGAGGCCATTGCGCGCAGCCCGGCGCGTTTTGCCGGTGACCAGATCGAACTGCGTTTCAGCGTAGGCCTGTGGTGCGGCGTGCCGTGCCCAGGGGACAGTACTGCCAGCTTGCTGGCCCAGGCCGATGCGGCGCTGTACCAGGCCAAGGCCGCTGGGCGCAACACGGTGCACATGGCGGCATTGGTCGAGGCGAGTTGACTGTACGCAACCGTTCACGCGCGCTACCCGGCAGTGCTAGAGTCGCCTTCTTTTTTACCTTGAGGATGGAACATGCGTGCGATTCTGCCGATGGCCGCGGCGCTGATGCTGGTCGGTTGTGCTTCTGCGACCATGGAGACGGCACGCGGCGGCAAGCCGATGGCGCAGCTCGACTCGCACAAGGCGCCAGAGTTGGTTGCCCAGTGCATCCAGTTCAGCTGGCAGGAAGAGAAGGTGTTCGGTGACGACGCCAGTGGCTACCTGGAGCCGCGCAAGCAGGGTGGGTTCACTGTGTATACCCGTGAGGCCGAGGCGTTCGTGGACGTTTACCCGCAGGCGGGTGGGGCGAGGGTGGATTACTACGCGCAGAAGAACGACGGGGTGGCATTGCAGCGGCGGGCGGCTGCGGCGACCTGTTTGTAACGGCTTGAACCGATTCTGCGAGAACGACTTTTACAATTTTTAGCAAGGCAGTGGTGTCCTGGAGGTGCAGGTGACGGCTAGCATGAGCCGCTACCACTCAAGGAAGACACCATGGACCGTTCACTGCAACTCAACCGCGTCAGCTGGGACGAACGTGCCCCGCTGCACGCCGCGTCGAAGGACTATGAAGTCGAACGCCTGGTCCAGCAACCTGGGCACCTGTCTGAAACCGTGCGCTTCGACCTGCCATTGCTCGGCGATATCGAGGGGCTCGACGCTGTCCACCTGCAGTGCCACATCGGCACCGACACGCTCTCGCTGGCGCGCCTTGGTGCCAAGGTTTGCGGCCTGGATTACTCCGCGGCTTCGCTGGCCGAGGCGCGGGCATTGGCCGGGCGTTGCGCGGTGCCCATCGACTATGTCGAATCCGACGTCTATGCCGCCGACCAGGTACTGCCGGCAGGTACTTTCGACCTGGTCTATACCGGCATTGGCGCGCTCTGCTGGCTGCCCCGTATCGAGCCATGGGCACGCACCGTCGCAGCCCTGCTCAAACCGGGCGGGCGGCTGTTCTTGCGCGATGGGCACCCAATGTTGATGGCTGTCAACGAAGACCACCAGGACCGACTGCAGCTGGAATACTCGTACTTCGAGCACGAAGCGCCGACGGTGTGGCACAACGACCAGACCTACGTCGAAACCGAACAACGCCTGGCCCACACCGAAACCCACGAATGGAACCACGGCTTGGGTGAGGTGATCACTGCCTTGCTGGCCCACGGCCTGCAGCTGACTGCGTTGGTCGAGCACCAGAGCATCCCCTGGGAGGCGCTGCCAGGGCAGATGGTCAAGGGCGACGACGGTGAGTATCGCCTGCGCGAGCAGCCCGCACGCCTGCCCCTGAGCTACACCCTGGTGGCGGTAAAGGCTTGATCAGGACAGGAAGCCACCGTCGACATTGAGCGCGGTACCGGTGGTGTAGCTGGAGGCATCGCTGGCCAAGTACAGCACTGCGCCGGCCATTTCCTTGGGGTCGGCCACGCGCTTGAGCGGGATCTGCTGCAAGGCGGCATTGAGGATGGCGTCGTTCTTCACCAGTGCCGAAGCGAACTTGGTATCGGTCAGGCCAGGCAGCAGGGCGTTGCAGCGAATGCCGAACGGCGCGCATTCTTTGGCGAACACCTTGGTCATGTTGATGACTGCCGCCTTGGTCACCGAATAGATACCCTGGAAAAGCCCAGGCGAAACCCCGTTGATCGACGCCACGTTGATGATGCTGCCGCCGCCGTTCTCGCGCATCAGCTTGCCGGCCTCCACCGACATGAAGAAGTAACCACGGATGTTCACGTCCACGGTCTTCTGGAACGCTCCTGGGTCGGTGTCCAGCACGTTACAGAACTGCGGGTTGGTGGCGGCGTTGTTGACCAGCACGTCCAGGCGCCCGAACTGTTCGCGAATGCCGGCGAACACCTGCTGGATCTGCTCCAGTTCACCAATGTGGCAGGCCACTGCCGTGGCCTTGCCGCCGGCGGCGATGATGGCGTCGGCCACCTGTTGGCAACCGTCGAGCTTGCGACTGGAAACGATCACGTGGGCCCCTTGCTGCGCCAGCAAGTGGGCGATGGCCTCGCCGATGCCTCGGCTGGCGCCGGAAACAAAAGCAATCTTGCCGTCGAGGTCGAACAGGTGGGTCTTGGACATGCTGTTTTCCTTGTTATCCGTCGTCGTGGCGGTGCTCAGAGGCTGGACTTGGCGATGACCTGCAGGGACATTTGCTCCAGCAAGCGGTTCATGTGGATGAACTGGGCGAAACGTTTGTCCTGGGTCTGGCCGTGGTAAAAGCGGTAGTAGATTTGCTGGACGATGCCCGCCAGGCGGAACAGGCCATAGCAATAGTAGTAATCGAAGTTGTCCAGGCGGATACCGGCGCGCTCGGCGTAGTAGTCGACGAACTGGCGGCGGCTGAGCATGCCCGGCGCGTTGCTTGGCTGGCGACGCATCAGCTGCACAGGCGCTGGGTCGTCGGCTTCGATCCAATAGGCCAGGCTGTTGCCCAGGTCCATCAGCGGGTCGCCCAGGGTGGCCATTTCCCAGTCCAGCACGCCGATGATGCGCATGGGGTTGTCGGCGTCGAGGATCACGTTGTCGAAACGGTAGTCGTTGTGCACGATGCCGGGGCGCGGGTGATCGGCGGGCATTTTTTCCTGTAGCCAGGCGGTGACCTTTTCCCAGCGCGGCGCATCCGGGGTCAGGGCCTTTTCATAGCGGCTGGTCCAGCCCTCGATCTGACGCTGCACATAGCCTTCCGGTTTACCGAGGTCTGCCAGGCCGCAGGCGTTGTAGTCCACCTGGTGCAGCTCGACCAGGCGGTCGATGAAGCTTTTGCACAGGGCTTCGGTACGGCTGGGGTCGAGGTTCAGTTCGGCCGGGATGTCCGAGCGCAGGATGATGCCCTTGACCCGCTCCATCACATAGAACTCGCCGCCGATCAGGCTGCTGTCGGTGCAGTGCACATAGGCCTTGGGGCAGTAGGGGAAGCCGCTGTTCAGTTGGTTGAGGATACGGAACTCGCGCCCCATGTCGTGCGCCGACTTGGCTTTCTGGCCGAACGGTGGTCGTCGCAGCACGAAGTCGCGGCCTGGGTAGCTGACAAGGTAGGTAAGGTTGGAGGCGCCGCCAGGGAACTGGCTGATGCTCGGCAAGCCGTCCAGGCCAGGGATGTTGGCCTTCAGATAAGGGGCGATGACGGCCGCGTCGAGTTCTTCGCCGGGGCGTACCTGGGTGGACTGGTCGGTGAGCGTCATGCGTTTTCCTTATTTTCGATCGCAAGGACTATTGGCTAATCTAATGGCCTGCCGAGGCTGGAACAAGCATGCCAGTTGCCATATAGATGAGGGTGTTGCTGGTGGATCACTGCATCGAATGCAGGGCAAAAAAAAACCGAAGCCGGTCAGGCTTCGGTTTTTCGATCATCCGGTTTGCCCAGCCTTCAGGACGGGAACAGCTCGCTGAGCTTCATCGACAGCATCATGTCGCCTTCAACGCGCAGCTTGCCGCCCATGAAGGCCTGCATGCCGTCGGTTTCGCCGCTGACGATACCTTTCAGGGTTTCGCTGTCCATCACCAGGGTGCAGTTGGCATCCGGGTTTTCGCCTTCCTGCAGGTCGCAGGTGCCGTCTTTGACGATCAGCGCGTATTTCTTGCCTTCGTCGGTGATGTCGAAGCCGAACACCAGGTCCAGGCCGGCGGCAGCGGCTGGGTTGAACTTCTCTTGCATCTTCTTAACGGCATCAGCTACGGAGGTCATGGCGCATTCCTTATAGAGTGATTTACACGTCCCCGCAGGGACACAACAAGCCGGGCTTATCGGTAAGTGACAAGCTCCGGCGCCTTCAACAGCTGCACATGGGCCTGGCTGTTGAAGGAAGCCAGTGCCACGTCGCGGCCGCGAAACTTCAACTGGCTGAGCGACGTGTTGATGATCTGCCAGTTCAGCGTGAACGCCTGACTGGGGGTGATACGGGTAACCAGGTGGAGCAGGGCGGCAATGGTACCGCCCGAGGTGAAGATGGCGATATTGTCGCCGCTGCCGGCGGCATCCAGTACGCGTTGCAGGCCACCTTGAACGCGGGCGGTGAACGCCTGCCAGGTTTCCAGGCCATCGTCGACATGTTCGCCATCGTGCCAGCGCTGGACCATCAGCGCGAACAGGCGCTGGAACTCGCTGCGGTGCTGCGCGGCATTGCGCAGCACCTGCAAGGCATTAGGCTCGTCCGGCAACAGTGCGGGCAATAGGGCACGGATCACGCCGTCGGCATCGAACTCATTGAATGCGGCGTCGGTCTCAACAGCCGGCACTGGGCAACCATTGGCGTGCAGTGCCTGCAGCGCCAGGCGGGCGGTATCCTGTTGGCGGCGCAGGTCGCCTGCTACGCAGCGATCCAGCCGTATACCCAACTGGGCCAGGTGTTCACCCAGGGCCTGGCTTTGGCGCACGCCCACGGGCGAGAGGACGTCGTAGTCATCGGCACCGAAGGAGGCTTGGCCATGTCGGATCAGGTAGAGGTTGCCCACGAAAGGTTCCGGCCTGTTGGAGGTTGCTGCGAGGTTAGGATGCGGCACTCAGGCTGTCAACGAAAAAACATACAAGCGTTTGAAAAGGTTGTTTGAAAGATGTTGCCAGCGTTTACACCGGCTGGCAGCACTACAGACGCAACGGTATGCTTGCAACAGTTACGCGCCGCATTGGCGCAGGCATTCAAGGAGTCAACGTGGAGTTTCTTGCCGAATACGCAAGCTTTCTCGCTAAAACCGCCACCCTGGTCATCGCCATCCTCGTGGTGCTGTCGGCCATCGCCGGGCTGCGTGGCAAAGGGCGGCGCAAACCAGGTGGGCAATTGCAGGTCACCCGCCTGAACGAGTTCTACAAGGATTTGCGCGAGCGGCTGGAGTCCGGGCTGCTCGACAAGGCCCAGCTCAAGGCCCTGCGCAAGCAACAGGCCAAGGCGGAAAAACAGCAGAAGAAGGGCAAGGCCGAGGACAAGGGCCGGGTTTTCGTGTTGGACTTCGATGGCGACATCAAGGCCTCGGCCACTGAAAGCCTGCGCAACGAAATCACCGCGCTGTTGACCCTCGCCACCCCGCGGGACGAAGTGGTGCTACGCCTGGAAAGCGGCGGCGGCCTGGTGCATAGCTACGGCCTGGCTGCATCGCAGCTGGCGCGTATTCGTCAGGCGGGCATACCGCTGACCGTGTGCATCGACAAGGTGGCCGCCAGCGGCGGTTACATGATGGCCTGCATCGGCGAGAAGATCGTCAGCGCGCCATTCGCCGTGCTCGGTTCGATCGGCGTGGTGGCGCAACTGCCCAACGTCAACCGCCTGCTGAAGAAGCACGACATCGACTTTGAGGTGCTGACCGCTGGCGAGTACAAGCGCACCTTGACCGTGTTTGGTGAAAACACCGAGAAGGGCCGGGAGAAGTTCCAGGAAGACCTGGATATCACTCACCAGCTGTTCAAGGACTTCGTCGCCCGCTATCGACCGCAGTTGCACATCGACGAAGTGGCCACCGGAGAAGTCTGGCTGGGCGTGGCGGCACTCAACCGCAAGCTGGTAGACGAATTGCAGACCAGCGACGAGTACCTGAGCGAGCGTGCGCGCAACGCCAACCTGTTCCACCTGCATTATGCCGAGCGCAAGAGCTTGCAGGAGCGAATTGGCATGGCCGCCAGCGGCACCGTGGAGAACACGCTGGTGGGCTTGTGGAGTAAACTCGGCCGCCTGCGCTAACACCTTGAACCCGTTGAAATTTTTTTTCGTTCAGGGGGTTGCAAGGTTAAAGGAATGAAGACATAATGGCGCCCATCGAAACGCAGCAAACTTTGAAAAAGGTTCAGCGTTTCAAGGAGATAGCAAAGCGCAAGCAGCTAGATCCGACCTTTGAGGCCGAGTAGCAAAGTGGTTATGCTCCGGATTGCAAATCCGTCTACGCCGGTTCGATTCCGACCTCGGCCTCCACCATTCGAAAGCCCCGCAGATTAACGTCTGCGGGGTTTTTCTTTGTGCTTTGAAAAAGCGCTGTTGTCGGGCGGCAAAGCGCGAATGCGCATAGGTCAAACCGATGGAGAGGTTTCTTTGAGTGGGTTCAAAGAGGCTTGGGCCAGGCCCGGCAGTTGAGCAAGCGATGAGTCTTCGATAAGCCTGCTTCGGCAGGTTTTTCTTTAGATGGAGTTTGGCCCTGACCTGTAACAGGTTGACCGGCTAGCCCTCAGGTAGGCTTGCCCCGCAGATGAATTCATTCGACCCAAGCCGGTGTGCCCCATACTCGACCACGTAGCCAGCACCGTGTCGCTCTGCTTCAACCTCGGCAGTGTGCTGATCGGCAAACACGTCGACAAAATGCCATGGATGCCGGTCGCGTAGCACGCCCCATCCAAGCACCCAGCCTGGATTGCCTGGGTCAGGTGGGAGATTTTTGGCGAGGCTGCGAATCGTCATGTGCATCCCTTGAAAAGCTAAGCGGTTTTCTTTGAACCTCGTGCCACGATTATTGGTCAGCACCAGAGATGAGCTTGCTTTTGTACCGAGGCATTTCCGCCAGCATTTCTGAAACGTTTGCAAGCTATCGTTGATCGTAACTCACCAACGACGGAGTCAGGGAATGGATTATTCCAGCATGGTTGAATCGTTGGACAAGATACTGAAAGAAGCGGCTGCCGATTCCGATAGTGGGGCAGCGCACCGCTGCCTGCTGAAGCCCGAAGCTGGCGCTCACCGATGCATTCGCAGCCATTCGTCCGCCACGTCACCCATGGTTAACGGCGTGCCACTCTTTATCCAGGCCATGAAGGCACGGTCGAACTTGAATGCCGCCCCGCACTCGGTGAGCAGAAACTGACGTACCTTCTGCGTATTTCGGTAATGCTTGTCCAGCGGCGTGGCGCGAGTAATCGGCCCGGCATGCCAATCGAAACTCATGGTCTGTTCCTTGACTACTGAGAAGGCAAAAAGCCCGTAGATGATCACCTACGGGCCTTGTGTCTGTTCGAAATGATCTGCCTTCAGGCTATCAGCCTTCGAACTGGATCACCATGCGCCCTTTGATCTTGCCCTCCAGCATCTCGTCAAAGATCTGGTTGATATCCTCGATCGGCCGCAGGGTCACCTTGGGCACCACTTTGCCTTCAGCAGCAAACTGGAAGGCTTCCTGCAGGTCCTGGCGTGTACCTACCAGCGAGCCCACCACTTCGATCCCGTCCAGCACCAGGCGGGGAATGTTCAGGTCCATGGATTCCGACGGCAGCCCGACGGCAACCAGTCGCCCGCCAGCGCGCAAGGCATCGACGGCCGAGTTGAAGGCGCCTTTGGCCACGGCGGTAACCACGGCAGCGTGGGCGCCACCGGTCTTGGCCTGGATAACCTTCGCGGCGTCTTCGTTGAGTGGGTTGACGACCAGGTCCGCGCCCATCTCGCTGGCGAAGCGCAGTTGCTCTTCGTTGACGTCGATGGCGATCACTTTGGCGTTGAATACGTTCTTGGCATATTGCAGGGCCAGGTTGCCCAGGCCGCCGAGGCCGTAGATGGCGATCCATTGCCCGGGGCGGATGTTGGAGATTTTCACCGCCTTGTAGGTTGTGACGCCGGCGCAGGTAATGCTGCTGGCGGCAGCGGAGTCGAGGCCGTCGGGTACTTTGACCGAATAGTCGGCTTGTACGATGCACGCCTCGGCCATGCCGCCGTCCACGGTATAGCCGGAGTTCTTCACTTCGCGGCACAGGGTTTCGTTGCCGCTATTGCAGTACTCGCAATGCCCGCAACCTTGATAGAACCAGGCAACGCTGGCGCGGTCGCCTGGCTTGAGCGAGGTGACGCCGGGGCCAACTTCCTGGACTACGCCAATGCCTTCGTGGCCCAGTACTACACCGGTCTTGTCACCGAAGTCGCCATTTTTCACGTGCAGGTCGGTGTGGCACACACCGCAGCATTGCATCTTCAGCAGCGCTTCGCCGTGCTGGAGGGGGCGCAGGGTTTTCTCTACCACGTCCACGCGCCGGCCTGGTGCAACAACAGCAGCTTTCATAAGAGCCTCCGTGTCTATCCGATGTGAGCTTGGGTTATCGCTGGAACAGCATAGACCTTGCCTGGCCGGGCAAAACTGCTTCAGGTCATGGGATGGGCAGTTGCCTTGAGCAAACTGCAGTAGCGGGGAGGGGGCGCAAGCCCTTCGTCAAAAAAAAGAAAAGCCCGCGGCAATGATGCGGCGGGCTGCAAGAACGTACGGAGCAGGATCAGTGTGCCCATGCGGATGTCGACATTTCGTGAAGGTCAGGTCATGAGGCTGTCATCCTCTGGGCCGAAGTTTGCTTCACCATAAAAAAGCCCGCCATGACAGGCGGGCAAAGACGTTTGAAGGGAGAGCCTGCAGGCTGCGCCTGGCCGGTTAACCCAGGATTAAGCGACAACGCATTGACCCGACATCCTGATCAGCCTATATAGGCGTGCCATAACCCTTGGAGCCAGCATGCACGACGAAGACGACCTGCACGAACCCGAGCACGATCACCTGCTCGACCACGAATTTCTCTACGACGATGTGGAGCACGAGGCAGATGCCCAGGGCGCCGAGGATGAGGTGGAAGAAGACGAGGAAACGCTGGATGACCTCGATGACGAAGAGCGCGATCACCCAGCTTGGTTCGACGATTGCGACGACGACTGATTCAGCGACCGTCCACCGAGAAGCGCCCTGGGCCGCTGACCGCCAGCAGCAGCAAGCCGCCCATGATGGCCATGTTTTTCAGAAACTGGGTCATGTTGGCGCTGCGTTCGGGGTCGACCATGTTCCAGAACGGGTGGCCGAGCAGCGCCGTGCCCAGCACGAACAGCGCGAACAGAAACGCCAGCGGCCGCGTGTAGAAGCCGAGGATCAGCAGGATGGCGACGACGAACTCCATGATGACGGCAATCGCTGCCGCCAGCATCGGGGCCGGGGCGCCCAGCGAGGTCATGTAGCCGACCGTGCCATCGAAGCCGGTCAGCTTGGCCCAGCCTGACAAGACGAACAGGATCATCAGCAGTATGCGGGCGATGAGGATGATGATGTCACGTTGACCATCGAACAGGGAGTAGCGCATGGCGGCGTTCCAGTAGAGGGTACTAGCTCCACTCTAGCAGCTGCGTAACACATTGCTGGTAGGCAGCAAAAAGGCGCCGCAAGGGCGCCTTTTCAACGAAATTTGGTGCGAGTGGCGGGACTCGAACCCGCAAGGCTCACGCCGACAGATTTTAAGTCTGCTGTGTATACCAATTCCACCACACTCGCACGCTTGAAGGGGTCGCAACGACCAGCTCGCTTCCAGGCAGAAGGGCTTCGCAATCAAGCGCGCTTTATAACCCATCGTTATAGTTGAGTCAACTGCAGCACCTAAGATCATCAGAAAGAAGGGGCGATCGAATGGGCAATTGACACCTTGCTGTCATTACGCCACTGTTGCCTCTTTATTGGATCCAAGAGTGTTCAGCGATGACTCAGCGCCAAGCTGGCGAGCGTATCGTGCGTCCACGGTTATTCTGGCGACTGTTGTTCGCCCTGGTGGTCGTGCTGGGTGCGTTTCTTTACATCAGCCTGCTCAGCCTGGGCGGTTATTTGTTAATGCTGGGCTTCGATGCGGAACATACTCAGCAGCAGCGTCTTCTGGCCCTGGCCTGCGGTGGCTTGATCATGCTGGTCGGCCTGTGGCTGTTGAGAGTGGCCATGCCGCGGCGCATCAGCCCGGTGCTGGTCGAAACGGAACGCTGACCGCCTGTCGTCGCACGGCTGCTCGTTGATGGGTGCGCTGGGCTACGCTCATTCTGTCCCCCTGCTGTGCCAGTGGAGTTTGCATGGTTTCAGCTGATTGCCTCGACCACCCCGTCATGCCTGCCCACCGCTATGAACAGTTGGTTCAGTCGGTGGTGGACTACGCCATCTACATGCTCGACCCCTCCGGCCATGTGGTGTCGTGGAATGCCGGCGCGCAACGAATCAAGGGCTACCGTGCCGATGAAGTGATCGGCAAGCATTTCTCGTTGTTTTTCACCCCGCAGGATTGTGCTGATGGCCGCCCCGAGCGCCTGCTGCGCCAGGCGCTGGAGCAGGGCGTGGCGCAGGACGAAGGCTGGCGGGTGCGCAAGGACGGTACGCAGTTCTGGGCGTTGGCTGCGCTGGATGTGATCCGCGATGACAATGGCCAGATCGTCGGCCTGGCCAAGGTGACCCGCGACATAACCGATCGCCGAGAGTCGGCGTTGCAGCTGGACGCGGTGCGCGCCCAGCTGTTCCAGGCGCAGAAGCTTGAAGCCCTCGGCCAGTTGACCGGTGGCCTGGCGCACGACTTCAACAACATGCTCACCATCATCATCAGCTCGGCCCGTCTGGCGCTGGCCACTCAGGACCCGCTACGCGCCCAGCGCATGCTGCAGCACATCCTCGATGCCGGCCAACGCGGCACTGAGCTGACCCAGCAACTGCTCAGCTTTGCCCGCCACCGCAAGCTTGATGTGGCCAGTGTTGCCCCGGCAGACCTGGTGACCGCTACCCGTGGTTTGCTTGAGCATGCACTACCCAGCTCGATCGAGCTGAACGTGCTGCTGCAGCCGGACCTGCCGTTGATCGAGGTGGATGCCGGGCAACTGCAAATGGTCTTGCTCAACTTGTTGTTCAATGCCCGTGATGCCATCGCCGGTCAGGGCCGGATCGGCCTGACGGTCGATGTGGTCGAGCTGGCCGGCGAGGTTGAAGCGTTGCATGGCAACTTTGTGCGTTTCAAGGTGGAAGACAGCGGTGAAGGCATACCCGCCGAGGTATTGCCACGTATCTTCGAGCCATTTTTCACCACCAAGCCGTTTGGCAAGGGCACGGGCCTGGGGCTTAGCCAGGTGTATGGCTTCGCCCGGCAGAGTGGCGGCGCCATTTGTGTCGACAGCGAGCCTGGCCGGGGAACTTGCATGCAACTGTACTTGCCAATGTATCAGGAGCAGACGGATAGCCCACTCGACAGGTAGACAACATGGCACAGGCACTTAGGCGGCTGGTAACGGGGATCGATGGGCTCGACGCGTTGCTCAAGGGCGGCCTGGTGGCCGGTGCGTCCTACATCATCCAGGGGCCGCCAGGAGCGGGCAAGACCATCCTCGCCAACCAGCTTGCCTGCGGCCATGTGCGTGGCGGTGGTCGGGTGCTGGTGGCCACCTTGTTGAGTGAGTCGCATGAGCGCTTGTTTCAGTACCTGTCCACCCTGGACTTCTTCGACCCGGCGTTGGTCGGCGACCAGATCCAGTTCGTCAGCGCTTTCGACACCCTTGAGCAGGATGGGCTGGACGCCGTGGTGCGGCTGCTGCGCCAGGAAATCGCTCGGCAACAGGCCAGCCTGCTGATCGTCGACGGCGTGCTCAATGCCCGGGTGCGTGCGGAAACGGCGCTGGACACCAAAAAGTTCGTCTCTGAATTGCAGGGCCATGCGGCCTTCGCCGGCTGCACGGTACTGCTGCTGACCAGTGCCCGGCTGGACGAGGGCAGCCCGGAGCACACCATGGTCGATGGCGTGATCGAGCTGGGTGAGCAGCTGGTGGGCAGCCGCGCCGTGCGCCATGTGCAGCTGCGCAAGACGCGCGGCAGTGCGGCACTTTCGGGGCGTCACGAATGCCTTATCGATGAAGCAGGCATGCACGTCTACCCACGCCTGGAAGCGTTGTTCAGCCACCCCAGCCAGCTGGGCAGCGGCACATTGGCGCGCATCAGCAGCGGTGTGCCAACCTTCGATGAAATGCTCGGCGGCGGCCTGGCCACGGGCTCGGTTAGCCTGTTGATCGGGCCTTCGGGTATTGGCAAGACGTCATTGGGCCTGGCCTTTCTAGGGGCCAGCACCCCGCAGGCGCCAGGGTTGCATTTTGGTTTCTACGAAACGCCTGAACGCCTGCGTAGCAAGGCAGCGTCGCTGGGTTACGATTTTGCCGCGATGGAGCAGGGCGGTAGCTTGCAGCTGTGCTGGCAGCCAACCACCGAGGGCTTGCTGGACCAGGTCGGCGCGCGGCTGCTCGAGCGTGTTGCAGCGCAGGGCAGCAAGAGGGTGCTGATCGACAGCCTTGGCGCATTCAGCCGCCTGGCCATCGACCCGACGCGGCTCAATGCGTTTTTCCGCGCGCTGGCCGGTGAGCTGCGCGCGCGCGATGTCAGCGTGATGCTCACCTGGGAAATGCGCGACATCTTCGGCTCGGAAATCAGCGCCCCCGCGCCGGATCTGTCGAGCATCGTCGACAACCTGATGCTGTTGCGCTTTGTCGAGCTGGACTCGCAACTGCGGCGCATGCTGTCGATCCTCAAGGTGCGTGACAGCCACCATGACCCTGCCTTGCACGAACTGCTGATCGGGCCGCAGGGCATTACCTTGCGCAAGGCGTTCGAAGGCGCCTGTGGTGTGCTCTCGGGAACGCCGACGCCGCAGGGGAGTGGGTGACGGACGGGCCGATGAACACGATCCTGATCGTCGATGACGAGTACCTGATCGCCGATATCCTCGGCTTTGCCCTGGAGGACGAAGGTTACCTGGTGGAAAAGGCCAGTAATGGCTGCAAGGCGCTGGAGGCGCTGAAGGAAAAGCGCGTGCAACTGGTCATCACCGATTACATGATGCCGCTGCTCAATGGTGAGGAGCTGGTGCGTGCGATGCGCGAGGACCCGGCGTTAAGCGAGTTGCCGGTCATTCTCATGAGCGGCGCGCAGGCCAGCCAAGGATGCCCGGCCCTGTTCGCCGCCATATTCGACAAACCATTCGACATGGATGAGATGATCGCCAAAGTGCGTCAGTTGCTGGGCACCTGAGGCTGGCGGTCGAGCGCTTCCATGCACCCCTCGAGGAGTTTGGGCTCAGTGCGAGTCGTCGTGCTTCTCCGGGGCTGGGCAGCCGGCCTGGATGCGCTTGAAGA
>NZ_BCBI01000089.1:0-15123 GCF_001320565.1 Pseudomonas sp. NBRC 111132 | reverse complement strand
GCGGGTTTACCCGCGAAGAAGCCCTCAGCCCAAACGACCTTCTGGCGCATAAGGCGCCGGGTCGATAATCGGCTCGGCCCCGGTCAGCAAGTCGGTAAACAATTGGCACGAAGCCGGTGCCAGCACCAGCCCATTACGGTAATGCCCGCAGTTCAGCCACAACCCCGCATGCCCCGGCACCGGCCCGATATACGGAATACCTTCCGGAGAGCCCGGCCGCAGCCCCGCCCAGTGCGCCACCACCGTGGCCCCCTCAAGCTCAGGCAACAACTCCACCGCCGATGCCTTCAGGCTGTCCAGCGCATCCCCGGTCGGGGTCTTGTCATAACCGGCATGCTCCAGCGTACTGCCCACCAGAATGTGCCCATCACGCCGTGGGATCGCATAGCGCCCCTTGGCCAGCACCATACTCGGCAAGAAGTCGTCGGCGCACTTGAACAGGATCATCTGGCCCTTCACCGGCTCTACCGGCAGTTCGAGGCCAAGGGTACGCAGCAGGTCACCACTCCAGGCGCCAGCGCTGAGCACCACTTCATCCGCCACCAGCACGCCGTCGGCGGTCTGCACCCCGGTCACGCGCCCGTCCTGCTGCACGAAACCGGTGATCTGGCAGTGTTCGCGCAAGGTCACGTTAGGCAGCGCCAGCAGCGCCGCCTTCAGCGATTTGACCAACCGTGGGTTGCGCACATTGGCCACCCCAGCCATGTAGATGGCGCGCTTGAAGCCCGGGCCCAGCACCGGCACCGCGTCATAGGCCGCCGAGATATCCACGGCGCTAAGCGGTCGCTGCTCGCGCTCGGCCCAGGCCAACGCTTCGGCCTCGTCGTCCAGATCGAGCCAGTACAGCCCAGTGGTGTGCACTTCGGGGTCGACGCCGGTGCTGGCGAACAAGCGCTCGCCCAGCTGTGGATAAAAGTCTTGCGACCAGTGCGCCAGGGCGGTCACCGCCGGGCTGTAGCGCCATGGGTACAACGGCGAAACAATGCCACCGCCAGCCCAGGACGACTCGCGGCCAACCTCGCCCTGATCACACACCACCACCTGGCCGACCTTTGCCGCCAGGTTGAACGCCGTCAGCAGGCCAATCACCCCGCCGCCGACCACCACTACTTGCTTGTTCATCTGTCGATCCAACACCTGAAGTAAAACCGCGATGCACCGGGCATCATTCAACCTTCAGCTTCCCCAGCAGTGCTCGCTGCCACCAACGGCACCGGGGTTGCTGCGCGCGCCAGCCTGGTCGAGCTGGAAATCGCCACAGCCATCCTGTGCCATCAGCCCATTCGGCAGCCGCCGGGCGTGCAGCGTGAAGGTGTCGCTGCCGCGCTGGGCCTGCAGGCTGTAGTAGCGGGTACCGTCGGGCAAGGCCGGGTCGCCCTCGGCATACTCGCCGGTGCGCACGCGGTGGCGCTCCAGACGCAGGGCGGCATCATGCAGCAGGCCAACCACTTCGCTGCGCGCGGCTCGCCGAAGCTGGTCGCTGTAACTGGGGTAGGCAATGGCTGCCAGAATGCCGGTCACGGCCAGCACAATCAACAACTCGATCAGGCTCAAGCCTTGCTGCATGTCAGTCTCCTCTGAGTCTTTGTCGCCAGGCCATGCGTTGCATCTTGTCGTCGGCCACGGCGTAGACGGCTTCCAGTACCTGTCGTGACTGGGTTTGTTTGCTCACGGCGGTTATCCGAAACAGGGTGGCCTGCGCGCGCTTACTCGGGCCAAGATTCTGCAGGTGGAAATAGCCCTCTTGCGTGCTGTGCCACTGCCCGGCCAGGTCGTGCGGTCGAGCTGGCGGCATGCACGCGGAACACGGATCAGGAGGTGCACGCTTGATCTCGGCCTCCCCTGCTTGCAAGGTGGCCTCCGCTTCTTCGAGCGCCAGCAGACCATCGCGCAGGTGACCGGCCATTCGCGTTTCCACCAAGGCATCACTCAGGGCTGAGGCCGCCAGCAAGCCGAGCAGCAGGCTCAGTACCAACGCCAACAGCAGCACGACACCGCGTTGACGCTTCATGGCCCCGGCACCGAGTTGCGCAGCGCCACGCTAAGCTCATGGCGCTGTTCGAGTTTGAGCGTGGGCTCGTACAACGTGAGCGCGATATCCACTCTCACTCCTTCGGGTGTTTGCACACGTTCGAAGCGCGCCTCTCGTACATTCTCGACCAGCGGCTGAAAGCTTCTTCCTCGCTTGAACTTCAGTTGGTTGCCCTGGAGCTGGTAGACGTATCTGCTGATAGGAAACGCCAGTGGATAGCCCTCTTTGGGATCCACATCCACGCTCACTTTCTCGATGCAGTCTGTGTGCAAGAGCCAGTCAGACTTGCCAGCCTGTCCGGGCAACTCCGCTACAACCAGGCTGAGGGTAGTGGAATCAACTTCCAATGGTCGGGCGAAAGCCAACTGTGAGCCCGGGGCGTTGAAGTCGCCTGGACCGAGCTGAAGACAGCCAAACATCCCCGTCATGCGGATGTCCTGCGCCATACGCAGTAATGCCTGACGTGCTTCATCCTGCATACGCACTGCCGTGCTTTGCAGGCGCCAAGCCTGGTGTGCGGAGGTAAAGAGCTGGCTGGCCGCCGCCAGCAGCAGCAACCCGATGGCCAGTGCCATCACAACTTCAAGCAAACCGAACCCAATCTGGCGGCGCCTCATCGCCGCCTCCGCTCAAGCTCGCTATGCGCCGCCATCGCCGCCTGCCCATCACGGCGTGCGCTTTCCGTCGCCTGCAATGCCTGCAACTGCATCGCTGCGGTTGCGAACATGCCCACGGCCACAACCGCGACAGCCAACAGCACTTCCAGGAGCGTCATGCCCCGTTGCCTTACGTGCATCCTTGCACCTCCCGTGACTTTTCCTGCAATAGCCTTGGAACCGGCCGACTAGAACGCTTGGCCAGCGAACGTGAAGCTATAGCCAAGCACTTCCAGGGAGGAATGCACGGTGAGGCAACGCGGCGTAACACTGATTCAAATGTTGTCGGCCTTGGCGGTGGCTGTCTTGCTGACACAGCTGGGTATTCCGGCCTACGCCAGGATGAGTGACGACCTACACCGGGCGGCAGCGGCCCGAGATCTGGCCCAGGCACTGCGCAGTGCGCGCAGCCATGCCGTGCTGCAGGGCCAACCGGTAGTTGTAGTGGCGCTGGACGGTAATTGGGGGAATGGCTGGCGTGCAGTGTTAGAGCACAATCAGCAAGTGCTGCGTGAACATCGGCTTTCTCGACCCATGTACATCGCAGCGAATACGGGGGGGCAGGTGAAATTCAGTGCACAGGGTGTGCCGATGCAGCCAAACAACGCTCAGCTGAGTGGCCGGCTTGTAGTCTGCGAAAAAACCAACAGCCCTTATCATGTGGTTCTGGCAAGCACTGGCAGAGTAGCCTTGCGCACAGGCGAACCGAATCATCCGCTGTGCGCAAAGCCCCTGATCAGATCAGCGAACGAACCCGCAGCTCTTTAGGCATCGAGAAGGTGATGTTCTCCTCCCGCCCATCCAGCTCTTCAGCGCCCGTGGCGCCCCAAGCCTTGAGTTGCTCGATCACGCCACGCACCAGCACTTCGGGGGCCGAAGCACCGGCAGTGATGCCGATACGCGCGGCCTGGTCGAACCAGCCGCGTTGCAGGTCCTCGGCACCATCAATCAGGTAAGCCGGAGTGCCCATGCGCTCGGCCAGCTCGCGCAGGCGGTTGGAGTTGGAGCTGTTCGGGCTGCCGACCACCAGCACCACGTCACTCTCGCCTGCCAGTTGCTTGACGGCGTCCTGGCGGTTTTGGGTGGCGTAGCAGATGTCGTCCTTGCGCGGGCCACCGATGTTCGGAAAGCGTGCACGCAGGGCGTCGATGACGCGACTGGTGTCGTCCATCGACAGCGTGGTCTGGGTGACGAAGGCCAGGTGGTCCGGGTCGCGCACCTGCAGGTTGGCAACATCTTCCTCGTCCTCGACAAGGTAGATGGCGCCACCGTTGCTGGCGTCGTACTGGCCCATGGTGCCTTCGACTTCCGGGTGCCCTTCGTGGCCGATGAGAATGCACTCACGGCCATCGCGGCTGTACTTGGCCACTTCGATGTGCACCTTGGTCACCAGCGGGCAGGTGGCATCGAACACTTTCAGGCCACGGCCAGCTGCTTCCTGGCGCACGGCCTGGGAAACACCGTGGGCACTGAAGATGACGATGACATCGTCCGGTACCTGGTCCAGCTCTTCGACAAAGATGGCGCCACGGTTGCGCAGGTCTTCCACCACGAACTTGTTGTGCACCACTTCGTGGCGCACATAGATCGGCGGGCCGAAGACTTCCAGCGCGCGGTTGACGATCTCGATCGCCCGGTCGACCCCCGCGCAAAAGCCGCGAGGGTTGGCGAGTTTGATTTGCATGCTCGGCTCCAGGCTTACAGGGCCTTCACCTCGAGGATCTCCACCTCGAAGGTCAGGGTCTTGCCAGCCAGTGGGTGATTGAAGTCGATGGTCACCTGGTCGTCATCGAACGCTTTGACCACACCTGGCAGCTCGGTGTTGGCGGCGTCGTTGAAGATGATCAGCAGGCCTTCGGACAGCTCCATGCCTTCGAAGTTGGAGCGCGGCATAACCTGCACGTTCTGCGGGTTAGGCTGGCCGAAAGCGTTCTCCGGGGCCACTACCACAGTGCGCTTGTCACCGGCCTTGAAGCCGAACAGGGCGCTTTCAAAGCCCGGCAGCAGGTTGCCATCGCCAACCTTGAAGGTGGCCGGGGCTTTGTCGAACGTGCTGTCGACGGTGTCGCCGTTTTCCAGGTGCAGCGCGAAGTGCAAGGTGACTTCGGTGTTCTGGCCGATACGGGTGTCAGTCATGGACCGGATCCTCGGACTTCTTGCTCTTGAACATATCCAGCGCCAGCATCACCGCACCAACGGTGATGGCGCTGTCGGCCACGTTGAAGGCCGGGAAGTAGTGGCGGTTCTGCCAGTGCACCAGGATGAAGTCGACCACATGGCCCAGCACGATGCGATCGTACAGGTTGCCGATGGCGCCACCCAGCACCAGCGCCAGTGCCACGGCCAGCCAGGTCTCGTTGCGCCCCAGGCGCTTGAGCCATACCACCAGCACGGCACTGACCACCACGGCGATCAGGGCGAACAGCCAGCGCTGCCAGCCAGCGCCATCAGCGAGGAAGCTGAACGCGGCACCGGTGTTGTAGGCCAACGTCCAGCTGAAGTAGTCAGGGATGACCACAATCTGCTGGTACATGGTCAGGGCGTTGTTGAAGTACAGCTTGGTGGCCTGGTCGAGGACCAGGACCAGCAAGCTCAGCCAAAGCCATGCAAGGCGCCCGAAGCGCCCCGCTGCAGGGTTAGGCATAGTGGCGCACCTCACCCGAACCGCTCAGGTTGTCGACGCAACGGCTGCAGATTTCCGGGTGCTCCGGGTGGCTGCCAACGTCGGCGCGGAAGTGCCAGCAACGGCCGCACTTGGCGTGGCCGGACTTGACCACCTTCAGCTTGAGGCCTTCGACTTCGGTGGCCACGGCTTCGGCCGGCGCCTGAGCGAACGGCACCACGCTGGCGGCCGAGGTGATCAGCACGAAGCGCAGTTCGTCGCCCAGCTTGCCCAGGTCGGCGCTCAGGCCTTCGTCGGCGTACAGGGTCACTTCGGCCTGCAGGTTGCCACCGATCACCTTGGCGGTACGCTGGTTCTCCAGCTCTTTGTTCACCGAGGCCTTCACCGCCATCACGCGGTCCCAGTAGGCGCGGTCCAGCTCGGTGCCTTCCGGCAGCTCGCTCAGGCCCTGGTACCAGCCGTTGAGCATTACCGACTCGTTGCGCTCGCCCGGCAGGTACTGCCAGATTTCGTCGGCGGTGAACGCCAGGATTGGCGCGATCCAGCGCACCAGCGCCTCGCTGATGTGGTACAGCGCGGTCTGGCAGGAGCGGCGGGCGACACTGTTGGCACCAGTGGTGTACTGGCGGTCCTTGATGATGTCGAGGTAGAAGCCGCCCAGTTCCTGTACGCAGAAGTTGTGCACCTTGGAGTAGACGTTCCAGAAACGGTACTCGCTGTAGTGCTCTTCCAGCTCGCGCTGCAGCAGCAGGGTGCGGTCCACGGCCCAGCGGTCCAGTGCCAGCATGTCTTCCGGGGCCAGCAGGTCGCGGGCCGGGTCGAAGCCGGACAGGTTGGACAGCAAGAAGCGCGCGGTATTGCGAATACGGCGATAGGCGTCGGCGCTGCGCTGCAGGATCTGCTCGGAAACCGCCATTTCACCGGAGTAGTCGGTGGCCGAAACCCACAGGCGCAGGATGTCGGCACCCAAGGTGTTGTTGACCTTCTCCGGCTCGATGGTGTTGCCCAGCGATTTGGACATCTTGCGGCCGTTTTCGTCCACGGTGAAGCCATGGGTCAGCAGCTCGCGGTATGGCGCGTGGTTGTCGATGGCGCAACCGGTCAGCAACGACGAGTGGAACCAGCCACGGTGCTGGTCAGAGCCTTCCAGGTACAGGTCGGCGACCGGGCCGGTGGTGTGGCCGATGTCGTGCGAACCACGCAGCACGTGCCAATGGGTGGTACCCGAGTCGAACCACACGTCGAGGGTGTCGGTGATCTTGTCGTACTGGTCGGCTTCAACGCCCAGCAGCTCGGCGGCGTCCAGCTTGAACCAAGCCTCGATGCCCTCCTGCTCGACGCGTTTGGCCACTTGCTCCATCAGCTCGACAGTGCGCGGGTGCAGTTCGCCGGTCTGCTTGTGCAGGAAGAACGGGATTGGCACGCCCCAGTTGCGCTGACGCGAAATGCACCAGTCCGGGCGGTTGGCGATCATCGAATGCAAGCGCGCCTGGCCCCAGGCCGGCACGAACTTGGTGTCTTCGATGGCTTTCAGCGCGCGCTCACGCAGCGGCTCGCCGGTGGTTGGCTGCTTGTCCATGCCCACGAACCACTGCGCAGTAGCACGGTAGATCAGCGGGGTCTTGTGGCGCCAGCAGTGCATGTAGCTGTGGCTGATGGTTTCGGTGTGCATCAGCGCACCGACTTCGCTCAGCTTCTCGACGATGGCCGGGTTGGCCTTCCAGATGAACTGGCCGCCGAAGAAAGGCAGCGACTCGACATATACACCGTTGCTCTGCACTGGGGTGAGGATGTCGTCGTTGACCATGCCGTAGCGCTTGCAGGTAACGAAGTCGTCTTCACCGTAGGCAGGTGCCGAATGCACCACGCCGGTACCCGCGCCCAGCTCGACGTAGTCGGCCAGGTAGATTGGCGACAGGCGATCATAGAACGGGTGACGGAAGTTGATCAGCTCCAGCGCCGAACCTTGGGCGGTGGCAATGATCGAGCCTTCCAGGTTGTAGCGCTTGAGGCACGACTCGACCAGCTCTTCAGCCAGTACCAGCAGGCGCTCGCCGGTGTCGACCAGGGCGTACTTGAACTCCGGGTGGATGTTCAGCGCCTGGTTGGCCGGGATGGTCCACGGGGTGGTGGTCCAGATCACGATGGCGGCCGGTTTGGCCAGCGACGCCAGGCCGAAAGCAGCGGCCAGCTTGGTTTCATCGGCAACCGGGAAGGCCACGTCGATGGTCTGGGATTTCTTGTCGGCGTACTCGACTTCCGCTTCAGCCAGGGCCGAACCGCAATCGAAGCACCAGTTCACAGGCTTGAGGCCCTTGAACACGAAGCCTTGCTTGACCATCTCGGCCAGGGCGCGGATTTCACCGGCCTCGTTGGCGAAGTTCATGGTCTTGTACGGGTTGTCCCAGTCACCCAGCACGCCCAGGCGAATGAACTCGGTCTTCTGCCCTTCGATCTGCTCGGCGGCGTATTCGCGGCACAGCTCGCGGGTGCGGTCGGCGGACAGGTGCTTGCCGTGGGTAACCTCAACCTTGTGCTCGATCGGCAGGCCATGGCAGTCCCAGCCCGGTACATACGGCGCATCGAAGCCGGCCAGGGTCTTGGAGCGGACGATCATGTCCTTGAGGATCTTGTTCAGCGCATGACCGATGTGAATCTTGCCGTTGGCATAGGGCGGGCCGTCGTGCAGGACGAACTTGGGACGATCCTTGCCAATTTCGCGCAGCTTCTGGTACAGGCCAATGCTGTCCCAGCGCTGCAGGATCTGCGGTTCGCGCTGAGGCAGGCCGGCCTTCATGGGGAAGGCGGTGTCCGGAAGGTTAAGCGTGGCTTTGTAGTCGGTCATTTCAGGCTCTTCGTTAGCGGTTGAGCGTGCCAATGTGCACGTGCGGCGGCGATATCCGCATCGATCGCCGACTTCAGCGCCTCCAGGGAGGCGAATCGCTGCTCTTCACGCAGCTTGTGGTGGAACTCCACCGTCAGGCGCCGGCCATACAGGTCACCGGCATAATCCAGTAGATGAATTTCCAGGTGCGGGCGCCCATCACCGGCAACGGTGGGACGCACGCCAATATTGCCGACACCCGGCCAGGCCTTGCCGTCGATTTCGATGCTGGCCAGGTAGACCCCGGACAGCGGCACGCGGCGGCGCTTGAGCTGGATATTGGCGGTAGGTGTGCCGAGCTGGCGGGCCAGCTTCTGGCCATGCAGTACGCGGCCAGTGATGCTGTACGGGCGACCCAGCAGGTGCTCGGCCAGTTCGAAGTTGCCCTCGGACAGGGCCTTGCGCACTTCGGTGCTGCTGACCCGCAGGCCGTCCTGGATTACCGTGTTGGCGGCCTCGACGGTAAAGCCGTACTGCTTGCCGGCCTCGATCAGGAAGGCGAAATCGCCAGCACGGTCGCAGCCAAAGCGGAAGTCATCGCCCACTTCGAGATGACGCACACCCAAGCCGTCGACCAGGATGGCCTTGACGAAGGCATCGGCGCTGAGCTTGCTCAGGCGCTGATTGAACGCCAGGCACAAAACCCGGTCAATGCCCTCGGCGGCCAGCAGCTCGACCTTGTCGCGCAGGCGGGCCAGGCGCGCCGGCGCGGTTTCAGGGGCGAAGTACTCGCGTGGTTGCGGTTCGAAGATCACCACGCAGGTCGGCAGGCCCAAGGCCTGGCCGCGCTCGCGCAGACGCGCCAGGATTGCCTGGTGGCCGCGGTGAACCCCGTCGAAGTTGCCAATGGTGGCGACACAGCCCCGGTGCTCGGGGCGCAGGTTGTGAAGACCTCGAACCAGCTGCATAACGCGCTTCTTGCTCATAAAGTGGCCGATTATAACCACACCCGGGCGCTGGTGACAGGCAGCAGCGCCCAAGGGCGGCGTGGAATGCGAAAAACCGACGTTTGACCCGCCCCAAGCCTTAGTGCAAGGCCTTGCGGGCGAAATGCCGAGGCCGGAAGCCGCACAGGTACAGGCAGCCGAAATACGTCACGACGCCCGCCAGGATCAATGCCCCCAGGCGCAGGAAGCGCTCGAGCATGATGCCCTGCTCCCAGGCCGGCATATAGTGCATGCCCGCCAACAGTACCGCCGACATGAGTGCCACTGCCAAAACAAGCTTGAGCAGGAACATTGCCCAGCCTGGCTGAGGTTCGAACAACTGCTGACTGCGCAGCTTCCAGAACAGCAAGCCGGCATTCAGGCAGGCACCGAGGCTGATCGCCAATGCCAGGCCGGCATGTGCGAGCGGCCCGACCAGGGCAAGGTTGAACAGCTGAGTGCAAACCAGCGTGAAGATCGCGATTTTCACCGGCGTGCGGATATTCTGCTGCGCATAGAAGCCGGGTGCCAGTACCTTGACCAGAATGATCGCCAGCAAGCCCACGGAATAGGCCATCAGCGCCCGCTGGGTCATGGCCGCATCGAACGCACTGAATTTGCCGTATTGAAACAACGCAACGGTCAGTGGCTCGGCAAGAATGGCCAACGCCAGGGTGCAGGGCAGCACCAGCAGGAAGCACAGGCGCAGGCCCCAGTCGAGAATCCGCGAGTACTCCTCGCGGTCCTTGTTGGCGTAGGTCTTGGCCAGGGTCGGCAGCAGGATCGTGCCCAATGCCACGCCCAGCACACCCGAAGGCAACTCCATGAGGCGGTCGGCGTAGTACATCCACGACACCGACCCGGCCACCAGGAAGGAGGCGAAAATGGTGTTGATGATCAGCGATATCTGACTTACCGACACCCCGAGAATCGCCGGCAGCATCTGCTTGAGAACCCGCCACACGCCGGCGTCCTTGAGGTTCAGGCGCGGCAGTACAAGCATGCCGATCTTCTTCAGCGCCGGCAGTTGGTATAGCAACTGCGCCAGGCCACCGGCCAGCACGCCCCAGGCCAAGGCCATGATCGGCGGGTCGAAGTACGGTGTCAGCAGCACGGCGAAGGCGATCATCGCCACGTTCAGCAAGGTCGGGGTGAAGGCCGGTACCGAGAAACGGTTCCAGGTATTGAGGATCGCACCGGCCAGGGAAGACAGCGAGATCAGCAATATATAAGGAAAGGTCACTCGCAACAGGGCGGTGGTCAGCTCGTATTTTTCGGCGCTGTCGACAAAACCCGGGGCCGTCGCCCACACCACCCAGGGCGCCGCCAGGATACCGATGGCGGTCACCAGGGCCAGGACCAGGGTCAGCAGGCCGCTGACGTAGGCAATGAAGGTGCGTGTCGCCTCCTCGCCCTGCTGGGTCTTGTATTCGGCCAGGATCGGCACGAAGGCCTGGGAGAATGCACCTTCAGCGAAGATCCGCCGCAACAGGTTGGGCAACTTGAACGCGATGAAGAAGGCGTCGGTGGCGACACCGGCACCGAAGATGCGCGCCAGGATGGTGTCGCGGACGAAGCCCAGCACCCGCGAAATCATGGTGATCGAGCTTACTGCAGCCAGGGATTTGAGCAGGTTCATCGAAAAGATTCACGCCAATGACAGAGGACGCTGCCAGACAGCGTCCGAATGTGCGATACTCCCGCGCCTTCGCAGGGGAGCCAAAAATTCCCGAGTGTACAGGTCGCGCAGCAGAAAGGAATCTTTCCCGCTTGTTGGCGCACCGCTCGGCGGAACCTTGCAGGTGGCCTTGACAATCGATCTACTGATCGGCATGATTCGCGGCCTATTTTGTTTGCTATTTACCTAAAGTCTTTCGAGGAGCTCGACGGTGGCCAACACACCTTCCGCCAAGAAACGTGCAAAACAGGCTGAGAAGCGTCGCAGCCACAACGCCAGCCTGCGTTCCATGGTCCGCACCTACATCAAGAATGTAGTTAAAGCCATTGACGCAAAAGACGCCGAAAAAGCGCAAGCCGCTTACGTTCTGGCTGTACCTGTAATCGACCGTATGGCCGACAAAGGTATCATCCACAAGAACAAGGCTGCTCGTCACAAAGGCCGTCTGAATGGCCACATCAAGGCGCTGAAAGAAGCTGCAGCTGCCTAAGCGACGCGCTAGTCGAAAAACCGACCCTAGGGTCGGTTTTTTGTTGCCTGCAATTTATTGAAATCCTTCGGTCCCAATATTTATGGTCAATTGACACAATTCATCATCAATTGACACCTGCAGGAGCGGGCAAACCCGCCCCTGCAGACACTCTTACTTGGCGATTTGGATCTTCGGCGCCCACTGCATCCATTCATCCTCCGCCTTGTCGAACAAGGCGAATGTCTGCTGCGGTCGTGCTGGGTTGCCCATCTGCTCGCCATCTGGCGTTGCAAAAGCGATACCGCCATCGATCAGGGTCTGCACCGACTCGGTGCGCACCGTAGCGCCCTTGAACAGCCCCCAATCGAAACCGAAGCCACTGCTGTTCCAGAAACGGCTACCGCTGCGTACCAAGGCGGCATAGCGCGGCTCGATGAGGATATGGATCAGCACACGGTCAGCGCTCTGGCCCAGCTCGAAGCCTGTCACCTTGCCCACCGCAACCTCACGGTAGGTCACCGGCACACCCGGTTTGATCGAGCCACGGCGTGGCGCACTGAGTGTCAACGGCAGACCGACCTCTGGCCCCGCCACCTGTGGAGCATCGGCCAAGGCAATGAAATCACGCTGCGGACCACGGTCCTTGGCTGCCGGCTGCACTTCCAGGTACTGGCCGCCAATCAGGGTGTCGAGGTTCTCGGTGCGCACCAGGCCTAATGCTGGCTTGACCACCCAGAACTGCGTACCGGCGCGGGCGATACGGTCCGCCGCTTCGGTAATGCGCGCCCGCAGCAGCACGGCCTGCAAGTCATCGGTGAGGTCGACGCTTTCGATACTGCCCACATCCAGGCCACGGAAGCGGATCGCCGTACCCGGCTTCAGGCCATCTGCACGGTCGACACGGATGGTGATCAACGTGCCGGCACGGTTTACCGCTTCTTGGCTGTCATGCAGGCGGAAGCGCGGAATGTGCCGTTTCAGCGCCACATCGGGCCGCGGCGTGTCGAAGGCGATACCACCGGCCATCAATGTTTGCAGTGATTCACTCTTGATCTTGATGCCAGAAAGGCCGCCGGTCAGGGTGATACCACTGACGTTCCAGAAGCGCGACGAACCATTGACCAGCTTTTCGTACTCCTTCTCGATATGTACACCGATCAGGATGCGGTTGCTGTTGCGAGCGAACTGGTAGCTTTGGACGCTACCCACCTTCACCTGGCGGTACATAACCGGGCTGCCGACTTCCAGCGAACCCAAGGTGTCGGCGAACAACACCATGTGCAGGCCCGGCGCCTTGAGATCGAGTGGCGGCGCCTTGGCACGGGCCTCGAACTCACGCTCTGGCCGTGCGCCCTTCTCACCGGGGCGAATGGCGATGTAGTTACCTTTGACCAGCGCTTCCAGGCCAGTGATACCCGCCAGGGAAATGGACGGTTTAACTACCCAGAACTGAGTCCCGTCCACCAGGTAGTCTTCGGTCAGCGGGTCCAGTGTCAACTCGGCCGACGCGCTGGACAGGTTGTCTTCCATCTTCAGGGCCTTCAGCGAGCCCACCTGTATGCCCTTGTACATGACCGGCGTGCGACCCGCTTGCAGGCCTTCATAATCGCTCAGTTTCACTTTGACCCGAATACCGGCCTGGGCTGCATCAAAGTCCTCATACAGGCGGAATGGCAGGCTCGGGTCGGTGGGCGGGCTGTCCTTGCGGTATTCCGGCGTGGCGAAGGCAATACCACCAGCCACGATGCTCGACAGCGACTCGCTGCGCACCTTCACACCTGACAGCGAAGCATCGATGCTGACGCCGCTGGCATTCCAGAAACGCGTGTGCTTACGCACCAGGCTGGCGTAGGCGGGCTCAATGAAGACTTTGACCTCGACGGTGCTCTGGTCCTCGGACAGTCGGTAGCTTTTCACCCGACCCACCTGAATCTGCTTGTAGAACACCGGGCTGTCACGGTTGAGCGAACCCAACCTGTCGGCCTTGAGGGTCAGATGCAGGCCAGGTTCCGTATCCGAAAGCGGCGGTGCCACCTTCAACGCGGTAAAGCGCTTGGTACGCTCCCCCTCCCCTGGACTGACGGCGATGTAGTTACCCGACACCAGTGTCTCAAGGCCGGTAATACCCGCCAGGCTGACACTGGGCTTAACCAGCCAGAAGCGTGTGCCCTTGGTCAGGTGAGGCTCCGCAGCCTTGTTCATCTCGATGGTGGCGATCACTCCC
This sequence comes from Pseudomonas sp. NBRC 111132, assembly GCF_001320565.1. Classification (NCBI taxonomy): domain Bacteria; kingdom Pseudomonadati; phylum Pseudomonadota; class Gammaproteobacteria; order Pseudomonadales; family Pseudomonadaceae; genus Pseudomonas; species Pseudomonas sp. NBRC 111132. Next base: position 1,628 of record NZ_BCBI01000089.1, on the reverse strand, counting down.
TGGTTGTCGCCCTCGGCATCGAGCACCAGGTTCTTCACCTTGCCTACCGGCATGCCCTTGTAGATGACTTCGGTCTTGTTGGCGACGATACCTTCACCCGACTCGAAGCGGACTTCAATTTCTACCCCCGCCGAGCTGTAGGCCTGCCACGCGAGCCAGCCACCGATCATCAAGGCGATCAAAGGCAGAATCCAGATGGCCGACCAGTTAGAGGCTGGGCGGGTTTTAGCCGTTGGCAGGTCACTCATGGTCGTCATCCGACTCCGTGTTATCCCAAATCAGTCGGGGATCGAAAGTTAAAGCGGCAAGCATTGTCAGGATCACCACAGTTGCGAAGGCGACAGCGCCCAGATTGGCTTCGACACTGGCTATTCGGCCGAAATTCACCACGGCCACCAGGATGGCGATGACGAAGATATCGAGCATGGACCAGCGCCCAATGAATTCGATGAAGCGGTACATCAATATCCGTTGCCGCGCCGAAAGCGGCTGGTGACGCTGAACGGAGTACAGCAGCAGGCCAATGCCCACCAGCTTGAACGTGGGCACCAGGATACTGGCAATGAACACCACCGCAGCAATGGGCACCATGCCGTGCTTGAGCAGGGTAATGACGCCGGACATGATCGTGTCGGGGCTGCCCTGGCCGAGTGTACTCACAGTCATGATCGGCAGCAGGTTGGCCGGGATGTACAAGATCGACGCGGCAATCAGCAGCGCCCAGGTACGCACGATACTGTTTGGGCGGCGAGCATGCACAATGGCGCCGCAGCGTGTACAGGTCTGCGACGTGCTGTCTTGCACTTGCTTGTTCAGTTCATGACATTCATTGCAGACAAGAATGCCTGCATCAATCGCCCGCATGCAGGTCCTCCCCCGAAAGTGCACTCCAAATCTGGTGCGGTGACATCACCACCTCAAGCCATACCTGGATCAACAACAGGCTGATGAAACAGAACAGCCCCAGGCCCACGGTCAACTCGGCCAGGTCCACCAGCTTGACGATAGCCACCAACACCCCCATGAAATAGACCTCGAGCATGCCCCAGTCACGCAGGTGGTGATAGATGCGGTAGAACAACAGGCCGAAGTTACGCCCCACGTTCAAGCGGATACTCAGCAGTACCGCCAGTTGGCAGAGCAGTTTTGCCAAGGGGATGGCCATGCTGCACAGGAAGACGACTACCGCTACACCACGCATCTGCGAATTGTACAGGCCCAGTACGCCGCTCCAGACAGTATCGTCCGAGGTCTGGCCAAGTAGGTGCAACTGCATGATCGGTAGAAAATTGGCAGGCACGAACAGCAACAGCGCGGTCAGTACCAACGCCAGGCTACGGTTGACCACGTTGTGCCGATGAGCATAAAGCTCGTAACCGCAACGTGGGCATTGGGCTTTCTCACCGTGCTGGAGCACGGGCTTGCGCAGCAGCAGGTCGCATTCGTGGCAGGCGACAAGCTCGTCCAACGGCAATTGGGCCAAGGTTTCAGGTTCGACAGAGTTGGGCATATAGCGCTTCTGAATAGGTGCGTGGAGCTATTCTAGTGTTCTGGCTCGAATTGTGGGAGCTGACCTTGGCCTAGAGGGGGGTGGGGTAATCCCTATGAGACGTGGCTTTTCAGGCTAC
>NZ_BCBI01000088.1:0-15640 GCF_001320565.1 Pseudomonas sp. NBRC 111132 | reverse complement strand
GGCGAGGCGAGGCGAGGGAGAGCGGGCGCGTAGCGCGATTCGTAAGCGGTGCTTGGACCGCGTCGCGCTATGCGCGACAATAACGATCATTTTCGGAGCCCCCCATGACCGATTTCACCCCCGACGCCGTCCTCGATGCCACCGGCCTGAACTGCCCGGAACCTGTGATGATGCTGCACCAGCACGTGCGTAACCTGGCCGCCGGCGGCCTGCTCAAGGTCATCGCCACCGACCCGTCGACACGCCGCGACATTCCCAAGTTCTGCAACTTCCTCGGCCATGAGCTGCTACAGCAGCAAGAAGACGCCGGCACGTTCCTGTACTGGATCCGCAAAAAAGCCGACTGAATCGCTCTGGATCAAGCCCGGCGTACCGCCTACACTGCGTTCCCCAGACAGGAGAGCGCCATGCTGATAGTTGCCGACGAGAACATCCCGCTGCTCGATGCCTTCTTCCAGGGTTTCGGTGAAATTCGCCGCTACCCCGGCCGAAGCCTCGATGCCGCCAGCGTCAAGGACGCCGATATCCTGCTGGTGCGCTCGGTGACCAAAGTCGACCCCCAACTGCTCGAAGGCAGCCGTGTACGCTTTGTCGGCACGTGCACTATCGGCACCGATCACCTGGACCTGGACTACTTTGCCCAAGCCGGTATCTCCTGGAGCAGCGCGCCGGGCTGCAATGCCCGCGGCGTGGTCGATTACGTGCTGGGCAGTTTGCTGACCCTGGCCGAGCTGGATGGCGTAGCGCTGGCCGAACGCGTCTACGGCGTTGTGGGCGCGGGAGAGGTGGGGGGGCGCCTGGTGCGGGTACTGCACGGGCTGGGCTGGAAGGTGCTGGTCTGCGACCCGTTGCGCCAAGCCGCCGAGGGTGGAGACTACGTCAGCCTCGAAACCATTGTGCAGCAGTGTGATGTGATCAGCCTGCACACCCCATTGCAGCGCGGCGGCGAACACCCCACCTGGCACCTGCTGGGGCCGGCGCAGCTGGCACAGTTGCGCCCTGGGGCCTGGTTGGTCAATGCCAGCCGTGGCCCGGTGGTGGACAACATCGCCCTGCGCGAGCTGCTGCTGGACCGCGAAGACGTGCATGCGGTGCTGGATGTGTGGGAAGGTGAACCGCAGGTCGACTTGCAGTTGGCCGACCTGTGCACCCTGGCTTCGCCACACATTGCCGGCTACAGCCTCGATGGTCGCCAACGTGGCACGGCACAGATCTACCAGGCGCTTTGCCGCTTCCTGGGAGTAGACGAGCAGGTGCAACTGGCCGACCTGTTGCCCCGGCCAGCACTGGCGCAGGTCGAACTGGATGCCAGTACCGACCCGGCCTGGGCGCTGGCCACCCTGTGCCGCGCCGTGTACGACCCGCGCCGCGACGATGCCGATTTCCGTCGTAGCCTGAGCGATGACCCGCAGTTACAGCGAGCGGCGTTCGACCAGTTGCGCAAGCACTATCCGCCACGGCGCGAAATCGAGGGGCTGGCAGTGCGCTTGCGCGGGGAGTCGCCGCAGTTGGCGCAGCTGGTCAGTGCCTTGGGTGGGGCGTTGGTCTAAGCGACCTTGCCGAGCAATAAAAACCCGGCGCAAGCGCCGGGTTGCAAAAAATTCGCCGATCAACCTTTGCGTACGCGCTCGACCCGGCTTTCTTCCAGGGCCTTGCAGGCCTGCTGGATCATCTGCTCGGTGATGGGCACTTCACGTCCCTTGGCGTCGATGATCGAACCGCATACCTGTGATTGCTGAGTGGTCTGGGGCTTCTGGTTGTCACTGCCATGCTGCAAGCTCATGCACTGTCTCCTCTTCAGGTTCGAGCTCAGGGTAGCCTTGTGCCGTGACTGGCCTGTGACAGCTTCTGTGTCACGGCAGCAACAGTCCAACAGAAACCCTGTGAAAGCTCCATCATCTGCTTAGACCAATGCGTTATAGCACCCTGAAGCCATTCCCCCGCTCGGGATGAATGGTAGTCTGCGGTTTCCCCAGCATTGTGGTCGTCGCCATGCCCGAATCGGTTTCCCCACGTCAACGCCGTGCCTTGCGCCTGGCCTGGCAGTTCGTTCGCCCCTATCGTCGGCAAGTGCTGCTGGCCTTGCTGGCCTTGGTGGTTACCGCCGCCATTACGTTGTCCATGGGCCAGGGTATCCGCTTGCTGGTGGACCAGGGCTTCATGACGCGCTCCGTGCACCAGCTCAACCAGACCATCGGGCTATTCCTGGTGCTGGTGCTGGCCCTGGCAGTGGGCACCTTCAGCCGTTTCTACCTGGTGTCGTGGATTGGTGAGCGCTGCGTGGCCGATATCCGTCGTGCCGTGTTCGACCACCTGATCGGTCTGCACCCAGGTTTTTTCGAAGACAACCGCAGCTCCGAGATCCAGTCACGGCTGACAGCGGACACCACCCTGCTGCAATCGGTCATCGGTTCATCGCTGTCGATGTTCCTGCGCAACGCGCTGATGGTCATTGGCGGCGTGGTGTTGCTGTTCATCACCAACCCCAAGCTCACCAGCATCGTGGTGGTGGCCCTGCCGCTGGTGCTGGCACCGATTCTGCTGTTCGGCCGTCGGGTGCGCAGCCTGTCACGGCAAAGCCAGGACCGGGTCGCCGATGTAGGCAGCTACGTGGCCGAGACGCTTGGGCAGATCAAGACCGTGCAGGCCTACAACCACCAGGCGCACGACCGCGAACTGTTCGCCGGCACAGTCGAAGCGGCGTTTACTGTGGCCCGCAAGCGAATTGCTCAGCGTGCCTGGCTGATCACCTTGGTGATCGTGCTGGTGCTGGGGGCGGTGGGTGTGATGCTGTGGGTCGGGGGCATGGATGTGATCGCCGGGCGTATTTCCGCAGGCGAACTGGCTGCATTCGTGTTCTACAGCCTGATCGTCGGCAGCGCTTTCGGTACGCTCAGCGAAGTGATTGGCGAGCTGCAGCGCGCCGCAGGTGCGGCCGAGCGCATTGCCGAACTGTTGACGGCGCACAGTGCGATCCTGCCGCCCGCCGTGGTACAGGCGCAACCACAGCAGCGGGCCAGCGGGCGTATCGAGCTGCAGCAGGTGGTGTTCGCCTACCCGTCACGGCCCACGGTGGCGGCAGTGGACGGCCTGAGCCTGGCCATCGAGCCCGGGCAGACCGTAGCGCTGGTCGGCCCCTCGGGGGCAGGCAAGTCGACCCTGTTCGATTTGTTGCTGCGCTTCTACGACCCCCAGCAAGGGCGCATTCTGCTCGATGGCCAGGCGCTTACCGAATTCGATCCTGACCAACTGCGCCGGCAGTTCGCCCTGGTGGCGCAAAACCCATCGCTGTTCCGTGGCACGGTAGAGGCCAACATCCGTTATGGCCGGCCCGAGGCAACCTTGGCTGAAGTCGAAGCCGCAGCTCGCGGTGCCCACGCCGACGCGTTTATCCAACAACTGCCGCAGGGCTACCAGACACCGCTAGGGGAAGGCGGCATAGGGCTTTCCGGCGGGCAGCGTCAGCGCCTGGCGATTGCCCGGGCATTGCTGGTCGATGCGCCGATCCTGTTGCTGGACGAAGCCACCAGTGCCCTTGACGCGCAAAGCGAACACTTGATCCAGCAAGCGCTGCCCAGCCTGATGGCTGGGCGCACCACGCTGGTGATCGCCCATCGTCTGGCCACGGTGCAGCATGCCGAGCGCATCGCGGTCATCGACAAGGGTCGGGTAGTGGCGGTGGGCACTCACCGTCAGTTGATCGAGGAAAGCCCGCTGTATGCGCGGCTGGCAGCGCTGCAGTTCACCACCGGTTAGCTTGTCGCGGCTTTGTAATATTTTTGTAGTAATTGCCTGAGAGTATCTGCCTCAACTGTTGCGTAAGTGCTTGACCTGGCTGCCATTGCTTGATGGCAGCCTTTTTTTGGCCTGCCAGTAAAGGGGCTGTACAGCGGCCTCAGCCTACCCCTCTGGTTCCGAGACCCTCGATGTTGCGTAAATCCCTCAGAGTGCAAATTCTCTCGCTGCTCGGCGGCAGCGTGGTGGCGATGCTGCTGATCGCCCTGGTGTGTTTCCAGTTTCTGTCGTCCAGCGTGCGTGGTTACGCCGAGTTGGTGGACGGGCCGCTGCGGGCCTCGCAATTGATTGACGAAGCCAACCTGCAGTTCAAGATCCAGGTGCAGGAATGGAAGAACGTGCTGCTGCGCGGGCGCCAACCGGCAGAGATGGACAAGTACTGGCAGCAGTTCCAGGCCCGCGAGCAGCAGGTGCAACAATTGCTCGGGCAACTAATCGACAGCAGCGACGCCAGGCTCAAGGAGCCACTACAGCAATTGCGCGACAGCCACCGCCAGCTGGGCCAGGCCTATGCGCAGGGGCGGCAGGCCTTCCTTGCCGCAGGTGGCGACCCGGTAGCAGGCGACCAGGCGGTGAAGGGCGTGGATCGCGCCGCCAGTGAGCAGATGAGCCAACTGGTCGAGCAACTGCGTGCCGATGCCCGCCAGCGTGCGACGAGCATCAGCGCCAGCGCCGAGCGCACGGTATGGCTGGGCCTGCTGGTGATGCTGGCTTCTGCGGTGCTGGTGGGGCTGCTTAGCCTGTGGTTGGTCAATCGCAGCCTGATCGAGCCGATCCGCCAGTTGATCGAGTATGTTGCGCAACTCAGCCAAGGCCGCTTTGCCGCCCGGGTCGACAGCCGCCGTGAGGACGAACTGGGGCGGCTGGCGCGGGCGGCCAACACCCTGCGCGATTTCCTGGCCGACACGGTTGGCCGGTTGCAGGACAACGCGCAGGAGCTGGAAGGCGCCAGTGGCCAGTTGCGCAGTATTGCCGGCGACATGGCTCGCGGTACTCATGACCAGTTCCAGCGTACCGACCAGGTAGCGACGGCCATGCACGAGATGTCCGCCACCGCACAGGAGGTGGCTCGCCACGCCGCCGAGGCAGCCCGTGCAGCGGATGACGCCGACCACAGCGCCCAGGCGGGCGAGCAGGTGATGCAGCAGACCATCGACATCATCGGTGTGGTCAACCGTGAAATCGCTGGCACGGCGTCGGTGATCCGCGATCTGGAGCATGACAGCACGCGCATTGGCAAAGTGCTGGAAGTGATTCGTGGCATTGCCGAGCAAACCAACCTGCTGGCGCTCAACGCGGCCATCGAGGCGGCCCGTGCTGGTGAAGCCGGGCGCGGCTTTGCGGTGGTCGCCGATGAGGTGCGCAGCCTGGCCCAGCGCACGGCGGCGTCGATTGCCGAAATCAACCAGATCATCGAAGCGGTACAGTCTGGGGCGGTGGAGGCGGTGAAGGCCATCGAAAGCGGCCAGCAGCGAAGCCAGGAAGGGGCTGAACAGGTCGAGCAGGCCGGGCAGATGCTGCAACGTATCACCCAGGCTGTGGAGGCGATACGCGACATGAACCGGCAGATCGCCACGGCAGCTGAAGAGCAGACCAGCGTAGCCGACGATATCTCGCGCAACCTGATCGAGATTACCCGCATTGCCACGGCCAACCAGGAAGCGGTGCAGCATACCGAGCAGGCGGGGCATCGCCTGCATGGTTTGTCGGGGCAACTGGGCGAAGTCACCTCGCGCCTGAGCGCCTGACCTTGAAAAGGGGCCGTCACACGGCCCCTGGGGGAAATCCGCCACCAGACCGCTAAAACCATTGCCCTGTGGCGGGTTGCCGCCATGCGACCCTTCGTTTTACCCCATATTTGTTAGCCCAACCCCAGTTGGCACATTCCCTGCTCCAGGCGGCGCGCGTGCACACAACAACTGGATAACATCAATGAAGAAATTTCTGCTGACGTTCCTCTGCCTGGGCGTCATCGGCTGTTCCAAACCTGCCGAGCCTGAGAAAACCGTCGACGTGCTGTTGATCGGTGGCGGCATCATGAGTGCCAGCCTGGGCACTTACCTCACCGAGCTGGAACCGTCCTGGAAGGTCGACGTCTACGAGCGCATGGACCAGGTCGCCGAGGAAAGCTCCAACGCCTGGAACAACGCCGGCACCGGTCACTCTGCATTCTGCGAGCTGAACTACACCAGCGTCGGCAAGGATGGCAGCATCGACATCAGCAAGGCCGTGGGGGTGAACGAGCAGTTCGAGGTGTCCAAGCAGTTCTGGGCCTACCAGGTCGAGCAGGGCGTGCTGAACAACCCAAGATCGTTCATCAACAATGTGCCGCACATGAGTTTCGTCTGGGGAGACGAGAACATTGCCTTCTTGCACAAGCGCGTCGATGCCCTGCAACACAGCTCGCTATTCCGCGGCATGGAAATCTCCGAGGACCACGAGCAGATTCGCCAATGGGCGCCGCTGGTCATGGAAGGCCGTGACCCGGGGCAGAAGATCGCCGCCACGCGCATGGCCATCGGCACCGACGTGAACTTCGGCGAAATCACCCGCCAGCTGTTCGCTGCAATGACTCGCAACCCCAACGTGTCGCTGAATGTGCGTCATGAAGTGCGTGACATCGTACGTAACGACGATGGCACCTGGCATGTAGTCGTGGCCGACCTGGCCAACGGCGGCAATGAGAAGGCTGTCAATGCCCGCTTCGTCTTCATTGGTGCCGGTGGCGGCGCACTGAAGTTGTTGCAGAAGTCGGGCATCCCCGAGGCCGAAGGCTATGCGGGCTTCCCGGTGGGGGGCCAGTTCCTGATGACCGATAACCCTGACCTGGTCGCGCGTCACCAGGCCAAACTGTACGGCAAGGCTTCGGTTGGCGCTCCACCCATGTCGGTGCCGCACCTGGACACGCGGATGATCGATGGCAAACAGGTGCTGTTGTTCGGCCCGTTCGCCACGTTCTCCACCAAGTACCTCAAGCACGGTTCGCTGCTGGACATGTTCGCCTCGCTGAACAGCCACAACGTGTTGCCCATGCTCAATGCCGGTATCGACAACATCGACCTCAGCACCTACCTGATGGGGCAATTGATGCTCAGCTTCGATGACCGCATGAACGCGCTGCGCGAGTACTTCCCCAACGCCAAGAACGAAGACTGGAAGCTGCTGCAGGCTGGCCAGCGGGTGCAGGTGATCAAGAAGGACCCGGTACTGGGTGGTGTGCTGCAGTTCGGTACCGAAGTGGTGGCGGCGCAGGACGGCAGTATCGCCGCGCTGTTGGGCGCTTCGCCTGGCGCCTCGACCGCCGCGCCGATCATGCTGACCGTGCTGGAAAAGACCTTCAAGGACCGCATCCAGTCGCCTGCCTGGCAGGCCAGGCTCAAGGAAATCGTGCCGAGCTACGGCCAGAAGCTGAACAACGACCTGGCGCTGACCAACCAGACCCGCGCGTGGAGCAGCGAGCGCTTGCAGTTGTTGCACATGCCCGTAGAAGCTGAAGCCCAAGCCGCGCACTGACGTCGTTCTCGCGCACAACAAAAAGCCCGCGCAAGGCGGGCTTTTTTAGCAGAACCTGGTCGGAGAGACAGGATTCGAACCTGCGGCCTTCTCGTCCCGAACGAGACGCGCTACCTGGCTGCGCTACACTCCGATGAACAAAATCCTACTGTATCCCGTTTTCGCCAGCAAGCCCTTGTTGTTTAAAGGGCCATTGCCAAAACGGGGGCTTGATCAGAGCTCTTTGACGGTGCGGATCTGGTCCTTGTTCAGGCGCGTGCGCTTGCCGTCCAGCTGCTCGAATTCGTAGAAACCGGAGTCTTCGTCGAACTTCGGCGTGTCGGTGGCCTGGATTTCGCGACCATCGTTAAGGGTAATGACAGTCGGCGATGCACAGCCGGCGAGGGCGCCCAGGCCCAGGGCGAGCAGGAAGGCGGGGAGGGTCCGTTTGATCATCGTGTTTCTCCAAGTGCGATGGTGCTAGATGACATTTATGACGCAGGACGTTAGTGCAAGTTCACTCCCAGTGCAGCATAGCGACGATTTCGTCCCCTTGACCCAGGGCAAGGGCGATGGGCGCAACGCCGGAAAAGGTGCGCTGTGATATAACTGCGGCCATCTCATCTTGTTGTGACGGACCCCCATGAAAGCCAAGGCAGATACCCCCTTCGTGGCGTTGAACATCGCCGTGCTCACGGTCAGCGACACCCGTACCTTCGAAACCGACAGCTCTGGGCAAATGTTCGTCGACCGCCTGAGCGCCGCCGGCCATCGCCTGGCCGAGCGCGTGCTGCTCAAGGACGACCTGTACAAGATCCGCGCCCAGGTCGCCACCTGGATCGCCGACGACAGCGTGCAAGTGGTGTTGATTACCGGGGGGACCGGTTTTACCGGCCGCGACAGCACCCCCGAGGCGGTGGCCTGCCTGTTGGACAAGCAGGTGGACGGCTTTGGCGAGCTGTTCCGGCAGATCTCCGTGGCCGACATTGGCACCTCCACCGTGCAGTCGCGTGCGTTGGCCGGGCTGGCCAACGGCACCCTGGTGTGCTGCCTGCCGGGCTCGACCAATGCGGTGCGCACCGGCTGGGATGGCATCCTTGCCGAGCAGCTCGATGCCCGTCATCGCCCGTGCAACTTCGTGGCGCATCTGAAGCAGGCAGCGGCCTGTGACAGCCGTGGCTGAGCTCAGCCAGGCCCGGCCGCTGATGCCGGTGGAACAGGCCCTGGAGCAGCTGCTGGCATTGGCCGAGGCGGCACCGATCCGCGACACCGAGAACTTGCCGCTGGCCGAAGCCGAAGGCCGTGTGTTGGCCACCGACCTGGTGGCGTCGCTCGACCTGCCGCCCTGGCCGAACAGCGCCATGGACGGTTATGCCTTGCGTAAAGCCGACTGGCAGGGCCAGCCGCTGCCGGTCAGCCAGCGTATTTTCGCCGGCCATGCGCCACAGCCGCTGCAACCGGGCACCTGCGCGCGGATCTTCACCGGTGCACCGGTGCCGGAAGGGGCCGACTGCGTCGAGATGCAGGAAAACACCGAAGTACTCGAAGATGGCCGGGTGCGTTTTCTCGAAGCGTTGCAAACCGAACAGAACATACGCCCTCAGGGCCAGGAAACCCGCAAGGGCGAACAGGTAATGAGCGCCGGTACCCGCCTCGGGCCGATCGAGCTGGGCCTGGCGGCGACCCTGGGGTATGGCCGCCTGGATCTAGTGCGCAAGGTGAAAGTGGCGGTGCTGTCTACCGGCGACGAACTGGTCGAGCCCGGCCTACCGCTGGGGCCTGGGCAAATCTACAACAGCAACCGCAGGTTGCTGGTCAGCTGGCTGCAGCGACTGGGCTGCGAAGTGGTCGACGCCGGCATCCTGCCAGATGACCTGGCCCGTACCCGCACCTGCCTGGCCGAGCTGGGGGGCGTAGACCTGATCCTGTCCACCGGCGGTGTCTCGGTGGGCGAGGCCGACTACCTTGGTGCTGCCCTGCGCGAAGCTGGCGAGCTGGCGCTGTGGAAGCTGGCGATCAAGCCGGGCAAGCCGCTGACGTTTGGCCACTTCCAGGGCGTGCCGGTGATCGGCCTGCCAGGTAACCCGGCCTCGACGCTGGTCACCTTTGGCCTGCTGACCCGGCCCTACCTGCTGCGCCGCCAGGGTGTGGCCGACGTCACGCCATTGCGCTTCGATATGCCAGCGGGCTTTGACTGGCCCAAGCCTGGGACGCGCCGCGAATACCTGCGTGCGCGCATCGAGCAGGGCCAGGTGCGCATCTACAAGAACCAGAGCTCGGGTGTGCTGCGTAGCGCGGCCTGGGCCGAGGGCTTGGTAGAGGTGCGTGAGGGCAGCACGCCAAAGCGCGGTGACAGCGTGCCGTTCATCCCCTTCAGCGAGTTACTTGGCTGAGCGACCCAGCCAGGCATTGGCCAGCGGCGCGGCCTCGGCCGGGGCCACCTGGGTCAGGCGCATGTGCACATTCTCCAGTTGCTGGGCGGCCACGCTCCAGTCGTGGCGCTGGCGGGCGAACTGGCGCCCGGCCGCGCTCAACTGGCTCATGCGCCAGGGCTGGTTGAGCAGCTGGGTGATCAGCAGCGCCAGTTGGTCACCGTCGTCGCTGCCCAGGTAATGCTCGCCATTGTTCGCGCTCAGGCCTGAAACGCCCTTGCCGGTGGTGATTACTGGCAGGCCGGCGGCCATCGCTTCGAGGATTTTCACCTTCGAGCCACCGGCATAGCGCAGTGGCGCGAAAAACAGCGCGGAGCGCCGCTGCAGTTCACGCAGGTCGGGTCGGTAGCCCAACCACTCGATGCGCGGGTCGTTCCAGTGCAATTTCCAGTTGGCGGGCATTGCATGCCCGGCAATTGCCAGGCGCACCGCTGGGTTGCTCATCCATACCTGCGGCATGATGTCTTCCAGCGCCCATTCGATGGCCTCCAGGTTGGCGCCATATTCGAAGTTGCCGACGAACAACAGGCGTTGGCTGTGCAGCGCAGGTTGTACCTGCTGGTAAAAATCACAATCTACACCATTGACCACCACGTTCACTGGGCGCCCGCTGATCTGGCCAATCAGTTCGGCATCGTGGGTGCTGACCGCCACCAGCTCGGTGGGCTGGCGCAGTACGCGATGTTCCCAGCGCCGATAGCGCCAGCGGTCGAAGGCGTTGAGCGGGCGTAGCCACAGCGGCAGGCGGTCGTGGCAAGCGCCGCCCATAACCGACTCCAAGGTGTGCTCGCTGAGCATGTAGGGCAGCCCTCGGGCCTGCAGGGCTTTTTCAAACGGCTGGAAGCTGTAGCTGTGCTCGATCTGGATGACGTCCCAGGGCTCGTCCAGCAACTGCTCGAAGCGGTGCCGCAGGCAAGAGGAAAGGCCATTGATGATGGCTCGCATGGGGTAGTCGATGATGGGTGAAGCCAGCAGGTTCAGCGGGCTGTGCAGCGGGCGGCGGGGCAAAACGATCAGGCGTTCGAGCAGTGGTTCCAGGGCATCACGAGCGCCATCGCTGAGGGGGATTTTCGACTGCACCAGCAGGGTGATCCGGTGGCCGCGTTGAGCCAGTGCGCGCAGCAAGTGGTATTGCCGGGTCTTGCAGCCGCTGGTGGTCGGCCAGGGCAAGTAAGGCAGTGTCCAGAGAATGCGCATTACCCGGAATCCTCGTGAAAGGTTGCAGATAGCAAAACGCGCCCATTGGCAGCAGTGGGGGAGCCACTGCCGGGCGCGTCCATGGCAAAAGGTGTATCTGCTGAGCATAGCCGGGCATTCCCAGGCGTGGGAAAAATGACCGGCCTGCACGATTCTTTGCCAGGGTATGCAACGATCCGGGCGTGCCAGTGGTCGAGATCTGGGTTGGCCCATTTTACGGAGACGCGCACATGCAAGGGCGCAAGGCAATGCTGGTGCTGCACGGCAAGCAGGCGATGAACGAAGAGGTCCGCAGCGCCGTGCGCGAGCTGCGCGATAGTGGCTGGGTGCTGGATGTACGAGTCACTTGGGAAGCGGGCGACGCCCAGCGGTTGGTCGCTGAAGCACTGGCTGCGGGTTACAGCCATATCGTCGCCGGTGGCGGTGATGGCACATTACGCGATGTGGCCGAGGCCATGGGGTTGGCCGCCACCAGCGCCAGCCTGGCCTTGTTGCCATTGGGTACGGCCAACGATTTTGCCAAGGCCGCTGGCATCCCCCAGGTGCCAGCCTCGGCGCTGGCTTTGTTGAATGTCGCGCCACAACCCATAGACCTGGGGCAGGCTGGTGACCAGCTGTTCCTCAACATGGCCACTGGCGGCTTTGGCAGCCAGGTCACCGCCAATACCTCGGAAGACCTCAAGAAGGTGTTGGGCGCTGCCGCCTACCTGTTCACCGGGTTGTCGCGCTTCAGTGAGCTGCAGGCGGCTTCGGTGGAGTTGCAGGGCCCGGACTTCCACTGGCAAGGGGTCTTATTGGCGCTGGGTATCGGCAATGGCCGTCAGGCGGGGGGCGGGCAGGTGCTATGCCCTGAGGCCATCATCAACGACGGTCTGCTTGATATCGCCATCCTGCCTGCGCCACAGGAAGTGGTAGGGGCGCTACGTGACTTGTTGGCCGGTGACGGCCTGTTCATTCGGGCCAGGTTGCCGTGGGTCGAGATCAAGAGCGCGCAAGGGCTGGACATCAACCTCGATGGCGAGCCCTTGCAGGCTGCCAACCTGCGCTTTCAGGCCAGGCCTGCGGCGTTGCGCCTGCACCTGCCGGCCGGGTCGCCATTGCTCAGTCGTCCAGGCTGATGATTTTCTCGCGCACGGCGAACAGCACCAGGCCCGCTACGTCGTGAATTTGCAGGCGCTTCATGATTTGCGACCGGTGGGTTTCAATGGTCTTGATCGACAGGCCCAGGCCTGTAGCAATTTCCCGGGTGGACTTGCCGCGCACGATCAGGCGCAGGATCTCCAGTTGCCGTGCCGTCAGGTTGTGCCGCTCACCAGCGCTTTGCTTGCCTTGCTTGGTGTGGCGCAGCGCCTGGTTGATGACGGTGTGGGCAATGGCCGGGCTAAGGTAACGCTCGCCGTTGCGCACGGCGCTCAGGGCCTGTTCCAGCTCGGTGGCGCTGGTGTCCTTGAGCAGATAGCCGTGGGCGCCGCTTTCCAGGGCCCGCATGATCAGGTCCGGGTCGGTGTGCATCGACAGGATCAGCACCTTGCACGTGCTGCCGCTGGCCCGCAGCTGGGTGAGAGCGTCCAGGCCGCTGGTCGAACGCATCGAGATGTCCAGCAGGACGATGTCTGGGGCCAGTGTGCGAACCTGTTCGAGCAACTGGCTGCCATCATCGGCTTCGCCGATCACATCATAGCCGGGGATATCGCAGACCAACGCACGTACCCCGGCGCGGATCAATGAGTGGTCGTCTACCAGCAGCAGCCTACAGGTCATGGGCGGGCGTACTCCTGGCGCGCTGCTGGGTGCGCGGAGGCCACGGGAACATCGCCTCGATCTGCGTGCCCAGGCCAAGTTGGCTGGTAATGTCGAGCCTACCCTGCAGCGCGGTTACCCGCTCCTGCATGCCGGCCAGGCCGCGCTGGCCGGCCTCGGCCGGGTGGCGGGCGGGTACGAAACCACAGCCATCGTCGTGGATCGACAAAGTAAGCCCCTCTGGAGTGCGCTGCAGGCGAATGACCAGGTTGTGCGCCTGGGCGTGACGCAGCATGTTGGTCACCGCCTCCTGGGTGATACGGAACACTGCCATGGCTACCGTCTCGTCGATGCCGCCCAGTCGCTGGTTGCACGCCAGGCTCCAGTGCACCCCGCTGCTGGCCAAGGTACGTACCAGGTGCGCACGCAGGCTGGCTTCCAGGCCCAGGCTGGCCAACTGCCGCGGGTTGAGCAGGGCAGATACATCCCGGACGTTGCCCAAGGTGTCATCCAGCGTGCTGCGCAGGGCGTCGCAGTGGTTCTGCAACTCGTCGGGCATGCGCCGCTGCAACCACTGCAATTGCAGCTTGGCGGCGGTGAGCAGTTGGCCGATGTCGTCGTGCAGTTCCCGGCCCAGGTGCTGACGCTCATCTTCCTGCACCTTGAGCATGCGCTCGGCCAGCTCGGCCGGACGCAGGCTGATCGACCTGGCGCCCAGGCCCAGTTGCACAGCGGCGCCCAGCGTGGCGACCAGCTGCAGCATCAGCAGGCTGAGCGGGATTGCCTGATGGGTCAGGTACAGCGCCAGGTTGGCAAGCAGCGAGGCCACGCACAGCCCGACCGTCGTCCAACGCAGCAGGGCAGCGCGGGGGCAGCAACGCAGAGAAGTCTTCAAGCGTGGGAACATAGATAGGGAAGCCACTGAAGTCTTGCTGATGGAGGCCTTGCACAATGCTGGTCAGAGGCTTTGGCGCAGTACTTTCGATATTTTTTTAAACACGTGATCTTGCAACCTTGCTTCCGGTAGCAAGCGTTTGTGGGGGCGCATATTACCACTTCGCATTGCATCGGTCGCGGCTGGGTAACGCTTTGAAACGCCTGCTGGTCGGGCAGTTTCGGGTAGCAAAGTGCCACCCTTTAGTCACTCACTGTGCACTTGTGCTGCAACTAGCGCGGTCAAGTTTCAACGTGACACTGAAAAACTTGAAGCACTTTTCAAGTTCGACCATGGTGGTACTTGAACAAGCAGCCTTAGTTGCACTTCATGCAAAGTCAATACGTGGAGGTAGAGCGGCTGGGGTGCGTGCCGGCTGCCATGTGGCTGTGCGGGTGAATGCACTCGCTGCCTTGCTCATTGCAAAATGCGCAGGCTGGCGCAAAGGGCTGTTGCACGACCTTGGCCAACTCGCCCAGTAGCACCAGCTGCTCGCCGATGTCCAGGTTCAACCGCCCGGTCCGGGTATCTACCAGCTCCAGCTGCCAGGCCAGCAGGGTCAGGCAGGCCCCTATCGCAGGTAGGGCGGCACGTTGCAGGCAAGCACCGTGGCAGGCCGGGGCGAGCAACTGTTGCAGGGCAGTGGTGTAGTGGGCGACTTCACGCAGGCCCAGGCGTGTGGCCTGTCGGGCGAGGCTGTCGAGGGCGTTTTCCAGGCAGCGACAGGCGTCCAGGTCATTGTCGATCAGCTCCAGATGCTGCAGGCACTCCTGGGCCTGGGTCAGCAGCACTTGGGCATCCAGCAGGAAGCCCTGCAGGGCGTCATCGAACGATAAGGCAGTGTCCATCATCAGGTCCCCGCGCGTGGATGAGGCGCGGGGGGCGGGCACGCCAAAACGATAGCTAGCAAAAGCCTGACTCCATTCATGCAATGAGAATGGCGTCACATTAATGGCTAAAGGATATCGCGAACATCAGGTTGCACCCGATTGCTGCTAAGGGTTTCCCTGATGCGAGGCTAGGGTGGGGAACTTTTGCCGAAGCCTTGATTTGCGCTGGATGCCCGCAGTAAAGCATGATGGCATGGTGATATCAATTGCCTTCGCAGCATTTTCCCGCAGGGGTCAAGGTGTGTGTGGAGCCGCCGATACAGGGTAGATGATTTCACTTTTTTCGACTTGAGCCTGGGGGCTTTCCAATGGCTGGCATTCTCGACACGGTAGACCAACGCACGCAATTGGTGGGTGAGAACCGCCTGGAAATTCTGATGTTTCGCCTGGCCGGTCGCCAGTTGTTCGCGATCAACGTGTTCAAGGTGCAGGAAGTGCTGCAACTGCCCAAGCTCACACTGATGCCCCAGCGCCATGCCTTCGTCTGCGGTGTGGTGAACCTGCGCGGGCAAACCCTGCCGGTGATCGACCTGTCCCAGGCGATTGGCATGCGCCCGCTGCAACCGGGGCCGGACAGCACGATCATCGTCACCGAATACAACCGCTCGGTGCAGGCTTTCCTGGTGGGCGGTGTCGACCGCATCGTCAACATGAACTGGGAGTCGATCATGCCGCCGCCGACCAGTGCCGGCCGCCAGCATTATCTGACCGCCATCACCAAGGTCGACGAAAAACTGGTCGAAGTGATCGACGTGGAGAAGGTGCTGGCTGAAATCGTGCCATACAACGCTCGGGTCTCTGGCGATAAACTCGCCGACCCGGTGCTGGCCCGGGCCCGTGGCCGCGAAGTGTTGCTGGTGGATGACTCCAGTGTGGCCCTGGCGCAGTTGCGCGATACCTTGTCCCAGTTGGGCATGAAGCTGCACGTGGCCAGTGATGGTCTGAAGGCGCTGCGCATGCTCAAGGGCTGGGCGGATGCTGGCGAGGACGTGTGCGAGAAGCTGCTGATGGTGTTTACCGATGCCGAAATGCCGGAAATGGATGGCTACCGGCTAACCACCGAGATCCGCAGCGATGCGCGCCTGCGGCCCCTTTATGTGGTGCTGCATACCTCGCTGTCGGGCAGCTTCAACGAATCCATGGTGAAGAAGGTGGGCTGC